>JBKHAU010000058.1:0-9761 GCA_046542725.1 Opitutales bacterium | reverse complement strand
GGAAGTGGCGTCCACTGCGGCGCAGGTGGACGGTCTCGAGGCGGCGGATGCCGTCGACCGCGGCGGCGTGGCGGCGGATGCGGGCGAGGCGGTCTCCCTCCACCCGCCGGTCCATCAACTCGTCCACGGCGGGGCCCAGGAGGCGCAGGCCGTTCCAGGCGATGAGTCCGCTGAGAAGGAGGGCGGCGACGTCGTCGGCCGCGGCGAAGCGTTCCCCGCCGATCACGCCGAGGGCGAGTCCGAAGAGGACCCCGAGGGAGGTGAGCGCGTCGGAGCGGTGGTGCCAGGCCTCCACCCGCAGGGCCTGGCTGTCGTGGGCCTCGGCGCGGTGGTGCAGCCAGCGGTAGAGCCCCTCCTTCAGGGCCACGATGGTGGCAAGGACGGGGAGGGTGAAGGCGGCGGGTGCCTCCGGCGGCCCGAGGACTTCGCCAAAGGCATTCCACGCGATGACCCCTGCGGAGATGAGAAGACCGCTGGCGGCGATGAAGGCGGCGAGGGCCTCGGCCTTGCCGTGCCCATAAGGATGCTCGGCGTCGGGCCGGCGGGCGCCCACCCGGATGCCCCGCCAGACAACGAGGGAGGAGAAAATGTCGGCCGTCGATTCGATCCCGTCGGCCACGAGGGCAAAGGAGCGCCCGGCCAACCCGGCCGCGATCTTGACGATCGCGAGGACGAGGTTCGCGACCATCGAGGCGAGGGCCAGGCGTTCGGTCGGGGCAGGCATGTTTCTGGGACAGACTGCGACGCGGCGGGCGCCGGTTCAAGCGGGGACGGTCGGGCCCGCCGTCGAGCGCCGCGGCTCTCCGTCGCCCCGGGATTTTGACCGCCGGTGGGCTCACCGGTTTGCGCGGCGGGCAGGAGCGCGCAAGGTGGAGGGTCTATTTGCCCGCAGGGTATCGTCTTGCCTCCTGGCAGGATGAGCGCTGCGATGCCCTTTTTTCTGGAGGAGTCCCGTATGAGCACCACCCAAGACTTTGCCTACGATAGTAAGATTGAAGGCGAGGTGATCGTCTCGCGCGCCGATGCGGTCATCAATTGGATCCGCCGCAACTCGGTCTGGCCGATGCCGATGGGGCTGGCCTGCTGCGCCATCGAGCTGATGGCCGCGGGCGGCTCGCGCTTCGACATCTCGCGCTTCGGGATGGAAGTCATGCGCTTCTCTCCGCGGCAGAGCGACTGCATGATCGTCGCCGGCACCGTGACCTACAAGATGGCGGAGGTCGTGCGTCGCATCTATGACCAGATGGCGGAGCCGAAGTGGGTCGTGGCGATGGGCGCCTGTGCCTCGTCCGGGGGAATGTATCGCAGCTACGCGGTTCTCCAGGGGGTCGACCGCATCGTGCCGGTCGATGTCTATATTTCGGGCTGCCCGCCCCGCCCCGAGGCGCTCCTCGACGGCATGATGAAGCTGCAGAAGAAAATCGAAAACGAGCGCTCCGTCGGCACCTTGCTGAAGGACCGCCCGACGCGGGAACTCTCCTACCAGCGGACCACCGCGACCCAGGCCTGAGCCCTCCGAGCTGCCTCCCATGACCGACCTGCTTGCGCATTTCTCCTTTCTCCGGCTCCGCGAGAGCCTCGATCATCCGGCCTATGATTGCCCGCGTGAAGAGCTCATCGAGTGCCTCCGCGCCCTCCGCGACGAGCACGGCTTCGACCTTCTCAGCGATGTGACGGCGATCGACCACTACGAGGCTTCGCCCCGCTTCGAAGTGGTCTATCATCTCTACTCGACGGGCAAGCATCAGTGGGTGCGCCTCTGCACGCCGTGTGTCGACGACAACGAGCCGCGTTGCCCCTCGATCGTCGCCCTCTGGCCCGGGGCCAACTGGCACGAGCGGGAGACCTACGACATGTTTGGCATCACCTTCGAGGGGCATCCCGACCTGCGCCGCATCCTCATGTGGGACGGCTACCCGTATTTTCCCCTCCGCAAGGAGTTCCCGCTCGCGGGTCACGAGGTCGAGCTGCCGTCGCCCGAGATCGCCGCGCGCACCAACGCCAAGGTCCTGCCCGCGCCCATGATGGGCGGTCCCTTCCACTCCGGCCAGCGCGGCTCGATGAAACATCGCGAGCCGCGGGCGGACGATGAGTCCTGGACGGAGCGGCGCGAAAAGGATCCCGCCCAGGCCAATCGCGAGCACCCACGCGAATTCTAGGCCCGCGGCCCTTCAATTTTTTTTGCCCGACACGATATGGCAGACGTCAAAGAACTTTCGATTGGAGACATCGCCGCGCGCAGCGCCGCCGGTGAGGAGTTCCACGGGGACAAGCTCTCCATCAACATGGGCCCCTCGCACCCCGCCACTCACGGCGTGCTCCGTCTCAATCTGGAGATGGACGGGGAGACCGTCACGAAGTGCGACCCGGTCGTCGGTTACCTCCACCGCGGCGACGAGAAGATCGCGGAGAACATGACCTACAACCAGTTCATCCCATATACGGATCGACTGGACTACATCGGGCCCATCCACAACAATGTCACCTTCGCGATGGCGGTGGAAAAGCTCGCCGCCCTCGAGGTGCCACCCCGCTGCGAGGCGATCCGTCTCATCTGCTGCGAGCTCGCGCGCCTGCAGAGCCACCTTCTGGGCTGCGGGGTTTATGGCATGGATTGCGGCGCGCTGACCGTCTTCATGTATGCCTTCACCGAGCGCGAGAAGCTCTACACCCTCATCGAGGAACTCACGGGCGCGCGCTTCACGACGAGTTACACGCGCATCGGCGGGCTCGCGCGTGATCTTCCCGAGGGCTGGCTCGGCCGCGTCCTGAAGGTGATGAACGAGATCGAGGGGACGCTCGGCGAGATCGACAAGCTCCTCTCGCGCAACCGCATCTTCTACGAGCGCACCGTCGGAGTGGGCGCCATCTCGAAGGAGGACGCGATCGCCTACGGTCTCACGGGGCCGAACCTGCGCGCCTCCGGCGTGCCCCTCGACCTGCGCAAGGACAACCCCTACCTCGGCTACGAAGCCTACGATTTCGAGATCCCGATCGGGAAGAACGGGGACTGCTACGACCGCTGGCTGGTGCGCCTCGCGGAGATGTACCAGTCCATCCGCATCATCCGCCAGGCGGTCGACCGCATGCCCGACGGCCTCTGGTATGCCGACAATGCGAAGAAGATTTTCAAACCCTCGAAGGACAAGATCCTGACGAGCATGGAGGAGCTCATCCAGAACTTCATGATCGTCACCGAGGGACCGCAAATGCCGGCCGGTGAGGTCTACTTCGAGGCCGAAAATCCGAAGGGTGCGCTCGGTTTCTACATCGTCTCGAAGGGTGGGGGCGTGCCCTTCCGCCTCAAGATTCGCAGCCCCTCGTTCTGCAACCTTTCGATCCTGCCCAAGCTCTGCGTCGGCGCGACCGTGGCCGACATTCCGGTCATCCTTGGCAGCCTCGACTTCGTGCTCGGGGAGTGCGACCGCTAGGCGCTCACGTATTTGCAATTTCAGTACATCATGGCTTTCGAACCTTCCAGCGAAACAAGGGCCTACATCGACGGGCTGATCCCGAAGTATCCGCAGTCGCGCAGCGCCCTCCTCATGATCCTGCATGCCGTGCAGAAGGAGCAGGGCTTCCTCTCCCTCGAGGCGCAGGAGTGGATTGCGGGGCGTCTCGAGTTGACGCCACAGCAGGTGCGCGAAGTCGTCACCTTCTACCCTTTCTATCGCGAGCATCCCATCGGGAAGCGCCATATCCGTGTCTGCCGCACGCTTTCCTGCGCGCTCAACGGCAGCTATGCCGTCTGCGACAAGCTTTGTGAGGCCTTCGAGACCGAGCGCGACGCCGTCTCGCCCGACGGCCGCGTGACGATCGAGTTTGCCGAGTGCCTCGCCAGCTGCGGCACCGCGCCCGTCGTGATGGTCGACGACGACCTTCTCGAAAACGTCACGCCCGACAAGGTCGAGGCCCTCGTCGAAAAGCTCAAGGCCGAGACCCCGGCCACCACCTCCGCTCCCGCCAGCTAACCTGTCCCTGAGGCACGCCACGATGATCGACGTCACCACCCTCAACTTTCCCAAGTCGTCGCCGCACCCGCGGGAGCGTCGCATGATCCTCGCCCATGCGGAGCGCGAGGACTACGACATTTCCCTCGCCACCTACCAGAAGAACGGCGGCTACGAGACCCTCAAGAAAGCCTTCTCGATGAAGCCCGAAGAGGTCCACAACGAGGTCCTCGAGAGCGGCATCCGCGGCCGTGGCGGGGCGGGTTTTCCCGCCGGCATGAAATGGAAGTTCCTCGACCGCAAAAGCGGCAAGCCGATCTACCTCATCTGCAACGCCGACGAGTCGGAGCCCGGCACCTTCAAGGACCGCCAGATCATCCACAAGGACCCGCACCAGCTCATCGAGGGGATGATGATCGCGGCCTACGCGACGAATACGGCGCAGGCTTTCATCTACATCCGCGAAGAGATGCCTTACGGCGCGCAGATTCTCGAGCATGCCATCGAGGAGGCGCGGAAGGCGGGCTTTGTCGGGGACAACATCGTGGGCAGCGACTATTCCTGCGAACTCGTCATCCATCGCGGGGCGGCCGCCTACATCTGTGGCGAAGAGACCGGCCTCATCGAGTCGCTCGAGGGCAAGCGCGCCTATCCGCGCATCAAGCCGCCCTACTTTCCCGCCGCCCTCGGACTCTACATGTGCCCCACGATCGTGAACAACGTGGAAACACTCTGCCACGTGAAGCACGCCGTCGACATGGGAGGCAAGGCCTACGCGGAGATGGGGACGCCGAACAACACCGGCACCCGCATCTGGTGCCTCAGCGGCCACGTCAACAAGCCCGGTTACTACGAACTCGAGACCGGCAAGGTGACTTACGGGGAACTCATTTACGAGATCGGCGGCGGCCTCCGCTCCGGCCGCAGCCTGCAGGCCCTCATCCCGGGGGGCTCCAGTTCCAAGGTGCTGCGCGCGGGCGAGCGCTTCAAGGGCAAGCTGCGCAGCGGCGAGGAGTATGACTGGGGCCTCGAGGACATCCCCCTCGACTTCGACAGCCCGATGGCGGTCGGCTCGATGAGCGGCTCCGGCGCCGTCATCGTGATCGATGACAGCGCCGACATCGTCGAGGTCCTGGCCAACATCAACGCCTTTTACGCCCACGAGAGCTGCGGCCAATGCACCCCCTGCCGCGAAGGGAGCCTCTGGATGAAGAAGGTCACCAGCCGGATGGCGAACGGCGGCGCCCGACCTGAGGACGCCGACCTCCTCGCCTCCATCGGCGACCAGATCGCGGGCCGCACGATCTGCGCCCACGGCGAGGCCTGCGCCTGGCCGACCCAGAGCTTCATCGCCAAGTTCGGCGACAAGTTCCGCGCCAAGGCCGGCGACCGGGCCGCCACCCACCGCAGCGAATTCCGCCTCGTGTAGAGACCACCGTGAAATTCACCACAGAGCACACAGAGAGCACAGAGGGAGTTCCGCATCCGCCGAGTTCGACGGATACGGACCTGTCCCGCCGTGTGATCGGCTGTGCCATCAATGTGCATCGTGAACTGGGGCCTGGATTGCTGGAGTCGACCTATGAGCGGTGCCTCGCACACGAACTCTCTCTTGCGGGCATCGACCATGAAACGCAGGTCGTCGTGCCGGTTCACTACAAGGGACTGGAAATCGAAACAGGTTATCGGATGGACCTCATGGTTGAAGGTTCATTGGTTCTCGAGCTGAAGAGCGTGCGAGCGGTTGAGCCGATCCACGAAGCACAGATGCTCACTTATCTCCGGCTCTCTCGAAAGCGGTGTGGGCTCCTCATCAATTTCAACGTCAACCGACTCATCGACGGAGTCCGGAGGTTTTCCCTCTGACTCTGTGTCCTCTGTGTTCTCTGTGGTGAATATCCAATGAGCGATTCGAACAACGACTTGATTACGATCACTCTCAACGGGAAGACCGTCGAGGTTCCGCCCGGCTCCAACATCGTCGACGCGGCGGAACGGCATGGGGTGGAGGTGCCGCACTATTGCTACCACCCGAAGCTGAGCGTGCCAGGCAACTGCCGCATGTGCCTCGTCGAGATGGGCACCCCGGGGCGTGACCGCGGGACCGGCGAGGCGCTCCTCAACGAGGATGGCTCACCCAAGATCCTGTGGGTCCCGAAGCCCGTCATCGGCTGCGCCACAAAAGTCTCGCCCGGCATGCATGTGCGGACCGACTCCGAGACCGTGAAGGAATGCCGCGAAGGGGTGATGGAGTTCCTCCTCATCAACCACCCGCTCGACTGCCCGATCTGTGACCAGGCCGGCGAGTGTCGCCTGCAGGAGTTCGCAACCGATTACGGGCGCGGCTATTCGCGCTTCATCGAGCAGAAGAATGTGAAGCCGAAGCGCACGCGCATCGGCCCGCGCATCATGCTCGACGACGAGCGCTGCATCCTCTGCTCGCGCTGCGTGCGCTTCTGCGACGAGTTCATCGGGGAGCATATCCTCGGCTTCACCGATCGCGGGAGCTACTCGACCCTGACGACCTTTCCGGGGCGCGAGCTGGACTCCAACTACTCGCTCAACACCGTCGACATCTGCCCGGTGGGCGCGCTCACGAGTACCGACTTCCGCTTCAAAATGCGTGTCTGGTTTCTCCGGGAGACCCCTTCCATCGACACCGAGTCGAGCGTGGGCTGTAACACCACGGTGGGCAGCCGCGAGGGCAAGATCTACCGCATCACCCCGCGCGACAACGACTTCGTCAATGATGGCTGGATGCCCGACTCGGGTCGTGAACTCTACAAGATGGTCGAGACGGAGGACCGCCTCAAGGGCTACGCGATCGACGGCAAGCCCTGCACCTCCGACGAGGCCCTCGCGCTCGCCGCCACCCTCCTGCAAAACGGCAAGGTGGCGATCGTCGGGAGCGGCCAGCTCGCGGTCGAGGAGCAGTTTCTCCTCGCGCGGATCCGCGATGCCCTCGGCGGCGAGATCCCGACGTATCTGGTCGCCCACTACGGCGAAGGCGACGGCAAGCTGCTCAGCGCCGACCGCACGCCCAACACACGCGGCGCGCTCCTCACCGGTCTGACCGATACGCTTCCCGTCGAGGACCTCTCCGAACTCGGTGCCCGCATCGAAGCGGGTGAAATCAACACCGTCTTCTGCGTGGGCGAACGACTCTGTTCCAATGGTGTCCACACCGAGCAGCTGCAAAAGGCCGAGGTCATTTACTTCGGGCAGCAACACTGTGACACGAGCCAGTTTGCGAAGATCGAGGTCCCGCTCCTCACCGTCTTTGAAAAGTCGGGCACGTTCGTGAACCAGCAGTTCCGCGTGCAGAAGTTCGCCCAGGCCGTGCCCGGTCCCAGTGGGGTGCTCTTCGGGCTCTCGAACTTCACCAAGTTGCACCATCTCCTCGACGAGCAGTCGCCCTTTGCCCCCAGCCCGGCCGCGATCTGGCAGCACATGGCCAAGGCCATCCCCGAATTCGAGGGTATGGACTTCAACGACATTCCCGCCACCGGCGCGGTCGTGAGCGGCGAGCGCTTCGCCGCGCTGCCTTTCGTGGAAGGACCGTCGATCCATTTCGAGCCGCGCAAGGAGGCGGCCGAAGCCTGACGCACGCCCCCCGCCCCGCCTGCTCTCTTCTTTCCTCATGAACTGGGAAACGCTCATTCTCTCCCTCGTCAAAGCGGTTGCCATGATCGGTGTCGTCATGTCCATGGCCGGCTATGCCGTGCTCGTGGAGCGCAAGGTCGCCGCCTGGATCCAGGGGCGCCCCGGCCCCAACCGCACAAGCCTGCCGCTCATCGGCTCGATCCCCGTCATCGGGTCCTTCCTCACTCGTCTGGGCCTTTTTCAGCCGGCAGCGGACGGCCTCAAATTCCTTTTCAAGGAGGACGCGCTCCCGGGACACGTAAACAAGTTCTACTACGTGCTCGCCCCGCTCATCGCCTTCATCCCCGCGATGACGACGATGACGGTGCTGCCCTTCGGCCAGTACACGCCCTCCGAGGGAGGCGAGACGGTTCCCCTCGTCCTCGCCAACCTCGACATCGGCATCCTCTTCATCCTCGCCGTTTCCTCCCTCGGGGTCTACGGCATCATCCTCGCCGGTTGGGCCTCGAACTCGAAGTATCCCTTTCTCGGGGGGATTCGCGCGAGCGCGCAGATGATCAGCTATGAACTGGCGCTTGGGCTCTCCCTTCTGCCCGTCTTCATGTGGTTTGGCGGCACGCTCAATCTCTACGAGATCGTGCGCCAGCAGATTTTCGGCTCCGATCTGGGCACGTTTCTCCCCAGCTGGTTTCCCCACTGGACCCTCTTCTTCCAGCCACTCTCGGCCCTCATCTTTCTCGTCGCGCTCTTTGCCGAGACGAACCGCCTGCCCTTTGACATGCCGGAGTCGGAGACCGACCTCGTGGCGGGCTACAACACCGAGTATGGCTCCTTCAAGTTCGGCCTCTTCTTCGTCGGTGAATACACCCACATCATCATCGGCTCGGGAGTCTTCACGACGCTCTTTCTCGGGGGCTGGGACCCGCTCTTCTTTGAGCCGCTCGGCGGCATCCTCGGCGCCGTCATCAGCGTCCTCGTCTTTCTCGGCAAGACCTGCCTGCTCGTCTTCTTCTTTATCTGGATCCGCTGGACGCTGCCGCGTTTTCGCTACGACCAGGTGATGAACCTGGGCTGGAAAAAGCTCCTCCCGCTGTCCGTCGCCAACCTCATCTTCTACGCCGCGGTGATCGCGCTCGTAGACAATCTCTAAAGCCGGAGACCTCTTCCCATGGCCAACGTCAAAGTCATCGAACGCAAGCCCCTCAGTTTCACGGAGCGGACCTATCTGCCCCAGATCGTGAGCGGCCTGAAGATCACGATGAAGAACATGCTCAAGCCGACCGTGACGCTCGAGTATCCGGAGGAGCGTCCCGAGATTCCGGTCGGCTACCGCGGTGTGCCGACCCTGGTAAAGGACCCGAACGGGCGCGAAAAGTGTGTCTCCTGCCAGCTCTGCGAGTTTGTCTGTCCGCCCAAGGCGATCCGCATCACTCCCGGCGAGATCCCCGAGGAGGAGGAGACGCACCACGTCGAAAAGGCGCCGCGCGAGTTCGAGATCGATATGCTGCGCTGCATCTACTGCGGCTACTGCGAAGAGGTGTGCCCGGAGGAGGCGATCTTCCTGCAGGACATCTACTCGATGAGTGGATACACCCGCGAGGAGATGGTGAACAACAAGGCACGGCTCTACGAACTCGGCGGCACCTTGCCCGACGAGCATTTCAAGTGGGACAAGAAAAAGGCGGCCGAACTCGCCGGAAGCGGTCATCACTGAGGTCCGCCGCCCTCCCGCCCCCCAAAAATTCATCTTCGCTCTTTTCCGAACCCCGACCGTCCTCCAGAACAACCACATGGACTGGCTCTTCATCATTTTCGCTGTGGTCACGCTCGTCCCGGCACTGCTCACCGCTACCTCGCGCAATCCGGTGAACGCGGCGATGAGCATGATCCTCTCCTTCGTGGGGATGGCCGCGCTCATGGTCCTGCTCGAGACCTACTTTCTCGCCATCCTCCAGATCCTCGTCTACGCGGGCGCGATCGTCGTGCTCTTCCTCTTCATCATCATGCTGATCGATGCGGAGAAGGCGCCCGGCCCGGGCAAGGTGCGCTCCGCCGCCGCGATCGTGGCGTTTTTCCTCCTCACGGGCGGAATCTTTGCGCTCTTCCTCGGCCCTCAGGCGATGCCTGCACCGGCCCTGCAAGAAGCCACCATGAACAGTGCGCAAGTCTTCGGGGTGGAGCTGTTCACGAGCTATATGCTGCCCTTCC
>JBKHAU010000057.1:0-9831 GCA_046542725.1 Opitutales bacterium | reverse complement strand
GCAGGGCCTCGGGTGCCACCCCGGCGATTTCGACGCTGAGGCCATCGCCGAAAAAGGCCCCGGGGTCCTCCCACATGCGCCACCGCCTGATCGGGAGCGGCACGTTGGCCCGTTCCGCGAGGTGCTCGATCGAGGGCTCTGTCTCTGGTCGCCGAAAGAGCGGCGCATCGATCCCGAGGGGATGGATGTGAAAACGCTGCGCATCGACCGCCACGGCGGGGGATGCGCTGAGAGGATGGGCGCCGATGCGCCAGAGGTAGAGTCCGAGGTGCGGGATGTTGTAGCGACCGAGTCCGTTGCCCCACGTGATCGAGCGCGTGTCGACGGAGTGCGCCTGGCGGTCGAAAGCGGTATCGATCGAATCGATACGTTCCGCCTTGCGCAGATCGGGCGTGAGGTGGCTGTGCGGCCGCGGATGGTTCATGAACTGCGTCGTCTGCAGGAGCTCAAAGAACTCGACCACCTTGCAGGGCCAGCCGGTGACGTCGCGCCCGAGTTGCTCGAGCATCGCGACGGTGCCCTTGCGCCGCCGGTAGGCGATGGTGTTGGCCACCTCCGCCCGGGGGCTGCCGAGACTGGGCACATTGTGGTGGAGCGAGCGGTAACCGATGAGGTCGCCGATATAGGGCACGACCCAGTCCGCACAGGTCTCGATGAACTGGTCGTCGTAGAATTGCTCGAGCCCCTCCTCGAGGACCGCGACCTCGTCCTCGACGATGCCCAGAAGGGTGCGCAGCGGGTCGCCCTGCGCCACGTCGCGCAAGCGATGGATCGCAGGCAAGAGGTCGAATAGCGGTGTCTTGGCGGAACTCATACTTGCTTTGCCCCAATTGAGGTGAGGTCGCCGGCGGCGAGGAGAAGAAGCTCGGCGGCGGCGATGCCGGCAGCCGCGCCCATGGCGGGAAACTCGGCGAGAAGGCGCGGGGCGGGGTCCTGCGCGAGGGCCGCGTCGGTGCGTTGGAGATGGTCGACATCGACCGCCAAGACGCCCGCCACCCGATGCATCACCCCGAGCACCTCACTGAGGAAGACGGGCTGGCCAAAGCGGCGGGCGGCGAAGGCAAAGGCCGTGTGCAGTTCGTCTCGCACCGCCTCGAGGACCGCTTCCGCTTCGTAGTCGGGATGCACCTCGACGGTGCCCGCGACCTCGAACTCGGCGCGTCGGTAGCCGAGGACGCGCAGGGGCACAAAGGGATCTCCACTCGCCCGCAGGGCCTCGCTCAGCCCGGTCTCGACGAGTCCGCCAGGCACGATGTCGACGCCTTCGGGACCGGCTACGGTGAGAAGGATGCCGCGCGTGCGGCCATCCCAAGTCCAAGTCGCGAGCGCTTTGCCAATACCCGGGTAGGCGCGGGCGAAATCCTCGTAGTCCTGCAGGGAGACCGCCCGCTCGAGGGTGAGGACGGTGAGGGGGGCGTTTTGCCGCGCATCTTCGAGCGTCTCCGCCTCGTCCGCGCCCTCTGCGGCGAGCGGATTGGAGACCTCGCGCAGGCCGAGCGGTCGGGTCAGGAGCTGGCTCAACTGGCCCGCGCGCACCATCCCTTCGAGGCCGCTGCCCTTGCGGTATTTGAAGCGCACGTTCTGCTCGCCGGTGGGCAGGCGGGCACCGTTCACCCCGTTGCCGAAATGCACCGTCACGCTCTCATCGTCGCCCGGGCGGGTGACATAGACGTGCTCCTCCGGACCGCGGTCGTGGAGGGAGGCGACTTCCCGCCAGAGCAGGTCATCGACCCGCACCTCGAGGGTGGAGGCGAGTGCGACGGTGCCTTCCCCCGGGAGGTGAGTGAGCGGGGTCTGCTTGAGGGCGAACTGCTGAAACCGCTGCGAAGCGTCTCCGCTCCCGGCAAGTTCCTCGATTGTTTCGCCGTGACTGCCGAGCGCGACATTGGCCGCGATCGTGACGGTGGCTCGGTCGTAGAGCTGCTTGAGGCCCCCACCCGAAAGCTCCACCTCGGTCGGCGTGCCGGGGCTGCAGGCCTCGACCGTGACCTGCTCGCTCACGAGCGGGTCCTCTCTTCGCGCGGCGGTGAGGAGGAGGTAATCGGTGGCGGCCACGAGTTCCCCGTCGAAGCCATCGTCGTGGCGCAGTTGCCAGGTCACAGTGCCGCCGGAGAGACCCGGCGGGGCCAGAACGACTAGGCTGTCGCCGGGCGCCAGGTCCGCGCTGCGTGTGCCGGTGGCATCCGTCAGGGTCAGGCTCGGTGCGCCGGGCGTGACCCGCACCCGGCTCCGGCGACCGCTCACGACGAGAGCGCGGCCGGGGGGAAGGACGGTGATGCGCTGGGCCAGGAGCAGACGCGTGCCCTCGAGCGGGGCGAGGCTGCCCGCGTCCAGCGCGATCGGGGCGGTCAACGCCTCGGGCGGGCGGGTGCGGCGGGGCGGTGCGGCCATCGCCAGTTCCTCGCTCTGGAAATAGGCGACGGTCTCGTCGAGATGAAAGAAATCGTAGGTCAGGCGTTCGGTCGTATCCGGCACGACGCGCGTCACCTTGCTGCTCAGACCAAAACGGGAAACGGAGGGAAAGGAGACATCGAGGGCGCGGTAGACCTCGGCGTAGCCCCGATCCCCGGGGTGCTGAGGGGCACGCTCGAGGGCAACCCAGCCGCCCGGCACGACCTTCGGATAAGACGCGTCGAGATCGATCACGCGGTTGCGAATCTGATAGTCCTTCCAGCTCGTGCGGAGCCCCCCGCTGAGGTTGAAGAGGTGGCTCTCAATCGCCGCGCTGGGCACCGTGATCATGTTCGGATCGGGCGCATTGTGGCCGAAGAGCGCGCCCCGTTGACGAAAGGCGAAGACGCGCACGTTCTCCGCCGGGGGCGGGGTGGATGGGTGGCCAAGACCCTCGTCCCAGGTCACCCGCGTCCAGTCGTGGTCCGGATCGGCGACGACGCTCGTGAGGATGCGAAAATCCCAGCGCTCGTCGAGACCCGGCGTGGTGGGATTCTGAATGCGCTCGTCGCCGATGATGAGGATCGCATCGCCCTTTTGCAGCTGGGTGGCGGTGCCCGCGAGATAGAGCTCGGTCTGGCCCATCGCCACGCCGGGGGCTTCCGTCACGCTGGGGCGCAGGGCGTTCCACTCGGCGCGGGCCTCGAGGGTCTCGACGGTCTCGAAAGTCTGGGGCTTCTCGTCCTGGCCGGGGACGCTCTGGACCTTGAGGCCGGGGTGCAGGATGGCCTCACCGGGCGCGCCCGCCGCGGTCTCGAGGGTGAAGGCAAGCCAAGCCGAGGCGGCCACGCCCGGGGCCGGCTGATAGCCGATGAGGCGGGCGAGGCGGCGCACCGAACCCTCGTCGAGCGCCGTCCGCAGGTAGGACTCATTGGCCAGGCGCTCCTGATAAAAGCTCAGGATGTCGGCCACCACCGCCCAGGCATCGAGGAGGGCAATGGTGAAGTCGTCGGCCTCGCGGGTGGCGAGGGCGTGGAGCGGGTCGCGGCCCTCCGCGGTGAGCGCGGCGAGCATCGTGGCGCGAAACTCTGCGTAGGTCCCGATGCGGTAATGGAGGGCTGTCTGGCCCGCGGGGTTGCAGAGCATGCGGGGGGTCTCCGCGCCCGTTCCGGCGCAGCAGCCGCAGACCTCGAGGCCCTTCAGGGAGGGATGCAGGGTGTCGCTCATTTGCCCCCTCCGAGGTCGAGGCGAAAGACGCCGTGTTCGGGAAAATTGGGATCGTTCGCGAGGCGTGCGATCTCGAGCCGGTCGATTTTCAGTTCGCCGGCGAGAAGGGCCTCGCTGCCCGGTTGTCCCTGTCGTTGAAAAATGGTGACATGCACCGATTCGACCCCCGCCACCGCTTGCGCGGCGGCATAGAGCGGGCTGAGGCGGACGGGTCGGCCGAAGGTAAAGTTGTCGGGATGAAAAACACCGCGCTGGCCATCCGCACGCCGGCCCGCGGTGAAGACATCAAGGAGGGCCGCTCTCACCGCGGAGCGAAAGTATCCGGAGTTCACGCACACGTGCATTTCGATCTCGAGCGGGACGTAGCGCGGCTGGTCGACGGCGAGGTCGTAGCCGGCCATGCGCACGCCATCGAGGGTGGTGAGCAGTTCCTCTTCGAAGGCTTGGTGCTCCGCCTCGTCGGTGAGGACGCCGCCGCGCGGGTCGACGGTGTTGAAGACGGTGTGCCAGCTGCCCGGCCAGCGAAAGGTCGCGGCGGCCCGCTGTACGCGGGGATGGCGCCCGGCGATGGCGGCATAGTCGTCCGCGGTGACGGCCCGCTCCTGCGTGCGAAAGGCGAAGGGCGCGCGGTGCCGGATCTCCTCCATCGTTTCGGGGTCGATCCCGCCGCCCGCGGGGAGCGGATTGCGTGCGCCGGTGACGCCAGGGACGGTCGTCACGACGTGGAAAAGTGCCTCGGCACCGAGGTTGCCGGTGCGGCCGTTGCCTACCCGGTAGCGGGTCGTCGTAAAGGCGGTGCCAGTCGCCGGCCGGCGGCCATGGGCATCATCTCCGAAACGCAGGAGGGCCGTCCCGTCGCGCTCGATTTCGACGGCAAATTCGCGTGCGCTGCGGTCGCTCTGGAGGAGGTCCCGCTGTGGCCGCCAAGGGTCGGTGGCACCGTCGAGAGCGCCTTCGAGGACGAGTGCGGGCAGGGCTTTGGCCGGATCAGTGGTGACCATCGCGCTCGCCGCTTGGGTGGGATCGAAGGGGCCGGCCTGGGTGACGGGAGCCTCGGGCAGGCGGGGTCGGAAGCGCGGGGCAAGAGCGATCGGGGCGCTTTCGCGACACGGCTGGTCACCCTGCGGGGGGTGGTAGAGACGCGGCGGCGGGACCTCTCCCAGCGGCGTGCCGGGGAGGCTCTGACCGTGGTCGGCAAGGACGATATTGCCCCAGGCCACGCTCACGTCGCCGACCGGTCCGGCGCCGTGGTCGAGATCGGCGAGAGCCGAAATGCAGAAGGGAAACGGGAGCGCGTCGGCCTCATCCCAGACGATGCCGGTGATCTCCCCGCTCGTCACCGGGTCGGTGCGTGGACCCCCGCCGTCGGTGGCGTCAACTGCGGTCAGGCGCACGGCGTGGCGCCGCGTGCGGTCGGCATCGGCGGTGCCCCCGGTGCGGGGATTGCGCACCTCCCCGAAGACGAGCACGTCGCCTGCGGCGAGGTTGGGAAAATGCCCGCGCAAGGTCGCCCGCGTGGCACCCGCTGGCAGGCAGCAGCGCTCATCGCCCCAGGTGTGAAAGGGCAGCTCGGCGTGTTCCCCGTGAAGCGCGAGGTCATGCATCGTCTCGAAGACGACAGGCCGCGCTTGGAGGGCATCCTCGAGGCGCCCGGAGGCGGGCAGGAGCACCGGCTGCTCGCGAAAGACGCGGGTCATGAGCGGTGTGCCGGAGGGCAGGGAGGTGCCCGCCAGATCGGGCGCGCAGAGGATCTGCGTCCAAGCTCGGGCGTTGCAGCCATCGTGCACGGGGTAGTCGACGAGGCGCGCGTGACGCCGCACCGAGACGCGGCGGCGGGCGGTGTCGAGGTACGCCTCCGTCGCGATCGCGTCCTGCCGGTAGCTGAGGCGATCGGCCGCGTGGGCGAGGATTTCGACGAGGGTGACCCCGAGATCCGCCGGGCTGCGATCATTCCACGCGGGCATGAGGAGGGACAGGCGATCGAGCATTGTCTGCCGGAAACTCGCATAGTCCTTTGCCAGGTAATTGATCTGTGGGGTCGGTGCCGGCGCGGGTGGGCACGGGCGCGCCGCGGCGCAGTCGAAATCGCTCGGACACTCGACCTTGAAGGAGAACACGACTTCGACGAAGAGCGGGTCGAAACCGGCCGGCGGCTCCTCCGCGCCCGGTCCGCTGAGCAGCACGAGGCGGTAGGTCGAGAAGTCGCCCTCCGCGTCGGTGCGGACGACGAGCAGATGGTCGGGGTCGGGCAGGTCGGCAAAAAACGCCCGTTCGCCGGCCGGGGCGTCGCTCGCCGGAATGCTGCCGGCAGGATGCGCCCAGAGCACGCGCACCGGCGTGATGCGCTCTCCGCCGCGAATCGCGACATTGTCCGCCGAAAGGGCGGGGACGGGCTCGAAGCAACGCACGAGGAGCGTGCGCTGGCGCTCGATGCCGGCCGGCGCGTCGCGATCGAGGACTTCGAGGTAGTCGAGGCCGTTGAGAACCGCTTCGCCCACGCCCCGCCGGCGATCGTTCTCCTCCCGCAGGAGGACGCGTCGACGCTTGTCACAGCAGAGATAGAGCATGCTCACGGAGTGGTCCCTCCAGCTTGGGAAAAGGTCGCTTCGATCCGCTCGCCGCTGCGGCGCAGGCGGTAGCGCAGACGCACCGTGAGGGTGGCTTCCTCCGCCGCGACGTCGACCGCCTCGACCTCGATGACGTCGCCGAGCCATTGCTGGAGCGCCCCTTGGACGAGAAACTGGGTGGTCGCGGCGATCTCCGCGCTGTTCGCCGCGAAGACCATCTGGGCGAGCCCGCAGCCGAAGTCCGGGCGGTTCACCCGTTCGCCCGGAGCGGTGAAGAGGACCTGCTCGATGAGGTCACGCACGTAGTCGGCCGCGCCGGTCTCGGCGGTGCGGCCGCGGGTGTCGAGGTGATACGGGTAGTGGAGGTGAGCCATGGCGGAGGGAGAGCGAAGAGAAGGCGAGGGCGTGCCCGGTTCAGGTGGCGAGGACGCGAGGTTGGGTGGCGGCGACGAGAAGAGGCTGTCCACTCGCCGCGCAGATTGCCTGGCCGGTCTGGAGGATGACCGGGGTGCCGCCCGCGAGCACACGGAGCGCTCCCACGATCCAGTTGGCCGTGACGCAGGGCGGGCTCGGGACGCTCGCCAGCGCGCACCCCGCGATGGTGTAGGTGCAGGCCTGGTTGACCACTGGCTGCCCACTCACGAGAACGCGGGGAAAGGGTGCGGTGGGCAGCGCGGTGCCGCCGTGCATGCACATGACGGAGGCGCCGAGGTGGACGATGGGAGCGGGCATGGGGGAAAGGGGGGACGAGGAAGGTTGAAGGAGGACGGTTGAAGGGTGATTCAGGTGATGGTGAGGGCGCCGGCGTGGAGGTCGGTGGTGGGGCCGACCATGTTGATCACGGCGCCCTTGCCGTTGGAGAGGGTGATGCCGACGTCGTTGATCGAGATGAGGGCACCCGTCAGGGTCTTGAGGAGGATGCCGCCGGCGGGGCCGGGCGCATCGCTGATCGTGAGGCTGTTCTGTCCGGCGGTCTGGAGGACGATGCTGGGCGAGACCGGGAGGCCGGCGCGGGCGGTCGGGGGGATGTCCGCCGAGCTCGCAAAGCGGCAGCCGACCCAAATGGGATACTCCGGGTCGCCCTGCTCGAACTCCACCCAGACCCCGGCCCCGATCGGCGGGACGAGGTAGGCGCCCATCGGCGGACCGGTGGGGCCGGCCAGAGGGGTGCAGGCCTCGGCCCAGCTCGAGGGGGTGGGTCCCAGCACGTCGGGCACCTGGACGAGGAGCCGGGCGCGGAACTCGGGATCGATGTTGTTGATCACGGTGCCGCGGTATTTGCCGTAGAAACGGGGTTCGCCGTTGTCGTTTGGAGCACTCATGGCACGACGACCGGAGTGTTGGAGATGAGCCCGTCCCGCGAGAGGCTGAAGTTCTGCGTGTACTCGCCCGGGCGCAGTTCGTGCGTGACGCTGTTGACGTAGTAGAATCCATCATACGCCAGACCCGTCCCCCGCACCCCCACGAGCATGCGCGAGCGCAGGATGTGGCCGTAGCGGGAGACATCGAGGGAGCCGCTCGCGGTGATCGCATCGGATGCCTCGAAGAGGATCCCGAGCGCCTTGGAAGCGGCTTGGGCGGCATTGAGCCGGGAGATGCCGGGCGGGAACTCCACCCGCGAGGGCGGCGTGGGCCGGGCTCCGAGCGGGGGGCGCAGGAGGCTGACGTTGGGCACCGGGATGGGAATCGTGATGCGGCCCGTGACGGGGTCGAAGATCGTGATGACGACGACCTTCTTGGCGAGGCCGTCCATGCTCACGGAGAGCGAGTCGACGTTTGTCTGGGCATCGAAGTTCGTGCTCAGGGCGGGCTGGGGTACGGGCAGGCGCACGTCGGGTCCCCAGTAGGCGACGTTGGCTCCCGGTGCCGGCCCCGGCTCGACATAGAAGACGTAGCCGTGCCGCCGCGCGAGTTGGCGGATGTAGGCGCGATCGGTCCCGCTCTGGGTGGGGATGCGCGAGGTCGGGATGGGGACGTCGGGGAAGATCGGCGGGATGACCGCGGGCACGACCCCGAGGGCCGCATATTTCGCGAGGATCGCCGTGACGATGGCCGGGTCGGGCATCGCGGGGAAGCGCATGAAGGGCATCTCCACGACGTCCATGATCACGCTCAGATCCTCCCCCGTGACGGTGAGGGTGGACTGTCCGGGTTCGTTGCTGGGACCCAGCTCATGGCGGGTGATGATGCCATCGCTGATGACATGCGGCAGGCCCTTCAAGGTCACGACGAGCAGGACGCGCGTGATCATGGGATCAAAGTAGCCGGCTGGGAGCATCGAGGTGAGAAGCGGAGAGCCCTTCCCCACGGCAAAGGTGAGCTGAAAGCCGGTCCGCTCCTTGTCGCTGTTCACGCGCGCGCTGAGGAGCGCCTCGGTCACGACGCGCGGCGCCGGCACGGGCACGCCCGGGCCAATCAAAAGGCTCAGGTGCGCGCCTTTACCGAGCACCGGCACCTCCTCCTGAGACGCCACGCGGCAGAGGCACGCGCACGGTTTGCTCCGCTTTCTCCAGTTCGGCGGGGTCGAGCGCGCCGTTGGCGTCACAGAGCTGCCAATACATCTCCGGATCGCCGAACGTGCGCGCGGCGAGCTGGTCGATCCGGTCACCCTGCCGCACGCGGGTCTCCTGCAGGGTGTCAAAGTCCTCGGGCGGGGGCACGAGGCGCCGCTTGAGATGGGCGAGCGGCGTGCCGTCGGCGGTCGTGTGCACCGCCACGGGCACGCCGTGATACCGGCTCGTCGGCGGGAAGCGCGTCTCGAGCGCGCCTCCGCCCTGGATGAGCGCCTGGAGGGCTTTTTGCGGGTCAGTCATGGGGAAGTGGATACAGTGGAAGACGGTCGATCATGGCAGCGAAGAGAGCCCGAGACTCCCCAGTGATCCGCCTTGGTGGCGGCGGGCGAGCTGCTCCTTCTGCTGCTGGTAGCTCAGGTAGAGGCTGCCGGCGCGGTGGTTGAGGCCGACGTCGTTTACATTGAGGACGCGAAGGGTGAGGCTGACGGTCGCCCGGATAGGGTTGAGCGCAGCGTCGAAGGCCTCTTCCGTGATGCTGAAGTCGGTCAGGCGGACGGGCGTGACGCGGTGCTTGCTCCAGACAAAGACGGTCAGCGGGGCCTGCGCCGGGAGGATCTCGATGAGTCCGTTGGCCGCCATCGAGGCGTTGCTCTGCAGCGTCTCGCTGGATGGATACACGAGGATCTCGAGAGCGCAGAGGATGGGTTGGAGCCCCACCTCGACCGCGTCGGGATGCTCCCGGGGGTGCTCCAGCTGGTCCGTCGCATCGATCTCCGCCTCGAAGCGAAAGGTCTCGACCGGTGGGCCGTTCAGTCGCAGCGCTTCGGAGCGTTCCCCGGCATCGCCCGCCCCCTGCACCTGGAGTTGCCGGGTGAGGGTGTCGGGATTGTATTGCAGGGAGATGATGCGATCGACCGCGCCGCTCTCGGGATCGAGGGTGACGAGGCCGCCTTTGAGGAGGCGCGGGGAGCCGGGGAAGGAGGTCATGGGAGGTCAAAGATCAAACGCGGGGCCAAAGCGTGGGCGGAGTTCGGGAAAGACAGCGAGAATGCTCTCGACGTGCTGGCGAAGGTTGGCTGCCTCGTCCTGACGCATCCGGCCCGCGGTTCGGATGCGGCGAAGGATTTGACCGA
>JBKHAU010000056.1:0-9984 GCA_046542725.1 Opitutales bacterium | reverse complement strand
CCTCCTCGATCGCGCGCCACTGCAGGCTGGCGTCGAAGACCTGATCTCCCGCGCCGACGACCCCGACAGGGCGCGCATGATCGAAGTCTGGTGGAAGGGCCTGCGCGGCCAGCTCGGCGATGGTGTGGTCACGGTCGAATCGGTCGCCCTCGAGGACTTTGCGCCGCCCCTCGTGTTGCCCGCCAGTCACCGCGGGCTCATTCGCGCCGCTCCTTTGGAGCCCGGGACGCCTCCCGCCATCCCGCTCCTCACGAAGTGGGTAGAGGGCGCAGTCCCATCCGCCAGTCGCAACGCGGCGGCCGACAACGACGGGGATCCCGGACCGCACGCGCGCCGGTAGCCTCGGAGGCACGCTCCTCGCCTTCGGCGGGCCGTCAGATGGGGTCGACCGTGCCGTCGACGATCGGCGCCTCGCGCGGCGCTTCGCCTTCTTCGTCCGTGATGGTGAAATGGCGCGCAGCGCGGATATCAGCCGACGACGCCCCCACCATGACGGTGAAGCGGCCCGGCTCGACGATCCACTCTCCGGCTTCGTTGAAGAGCTGGAGGTCTTCGCGGCCGAGGACGAACTCGACCTCTGCCGATGCCCCCGCCGCGAGGTGAAGACGGCGAAAGCCACGCAGCTGCTGGTCGAAGGTCGTCACGCTGCTGAAATCGTCGCGCAGGTAGAGCTGCACCACTTCGTCACCCGCGAGTTCCCCACGATTGGTCACCGTCACACGCACCTTGATGTCGGTATCGGCCGTCGTCCGGGCAGGCGTGACGACAAGGTCATCGTAGCCGAACTCGGTGTAGCTGAGCCCGTGCCCGAAAGGAAAGAGCGGGCCTTCGACCTGACCGTAGTCGAGCGCCTGGGAGCCCGGCTTGGCGGGAAAGTTGTAGGGCAGCTGCCCCACCGACTGCGGCACCGTGACGGGCAGCCGGCCGGCCGGATTGTAATGACCAAGCAAGACATCGGCGAGGGCTGCGCCCCCGTCCTCCCCCGGAAACCACATTTCAACGATCGCCGGCACGCGCCGGACGGCAAACTGGGTGCTCAGCGGGCGGCCGTTGGAGAGCACCAGCACGACCGGCTTGCCTGTGGCGTGGAGGGCGCGGAGCAGTTCCTCCTGGTAGCCCGGCAGGTCGAGGCTGAGGCGGCTGCGGGACTCGCGGCATTGTTCATCGGTCTCCCCGAGGCAGGCGATGATGACGTCGGCCTCCCGCGCGGCCGCCACCGCGGCGTCGATGCCGGCGCGGACTTCGGCCGAGGGCGGCTCCTTGAAGACGTCGCTCTCCGGCCAATTGTCGTCCGCGGCCTCGACGCCCTTCACGTAGGTGATCTCGGCGGTGCCCTCGAGCGCGGCCCGCAAGCCCTCCAACGGCGTGACGAAGTCGAGCCGCTGGGCGCCGTAGCGGCTCCACCAGGCGCGGTTGTGATCGGCCAGCGGCCCGGTCACGAGGACGCGCTGCAGCGTGTCCACGTCGAGGGGAAGGAGGTCGCCCTCGTTTTTCAGGAGAATGATCGACTCGCGCGCGGCCTGCGCGGCCACCTTCTGGTGCTCGACCGACCGCACGATGTCCCCCGCTCGTGCGGGATCGGCGCGAAAAGGTGTATCGAACAGTCCAAGACGAAATTTGACGCGGAGGATGTCGCGCACGCGCGCGTCGATGGTCTCCATCGCGAGCCGGCCCTCGCGCACCAGTTCGCGCAGCGGCTCGACGTAGTCCTCGGGCTCCGTGAAATTGGTCCGGATGTTCAGGCCCGCCTCCACCGACCGCCGGATCGCTTCCTTCGGCGTGGGCGCGACGCGGTGCTTCTGGTGGATGAACTCGACCGCCGCACTGTCCGAGACGACGTAGCCCTCAAAGCCCCATTGCTCGCGCAGGATGTCCGTCAGAAAACGGCTGCTGGCCTGGACGGGGACCCCGTCGTAGTCGTTGTACGAGGCCATGATGCCGAGCGCCCCACCCTCGCGCACGGCCTTGCGGAAGGGCGCGAGATGCACCGTCTGGACCTCGCTCCAGGTGGCGTGCGGATCGGTCCGCGCATGGCCATCGCGGCCGCCTTTGGGAATGCCATAGACCGCGAAGTGCTTGAGGGTCGAGGCCACGCCCTGCTCCTGAATGCCGAGGACCTGCTGCAGCCCGAGCGCGGAGATGAGAAAGGGATCCTCGCCGTAGCTTTCGATGATGCGCCCCCAGCGCGGATCGCGCGCCACGTCGAGGACAGGCGAATAGATGTTGGAATATCCCAACGCCTTGGCCTCGCGCCCCGTGATCCGCCCGATCTCGCGGACAAGGTCTGTGTTCCACGAGCTGGCCACCCCGAGCTGCGCGGGAAAGCTCGTGGCCTGCGAGTGCATGAGCCCACGGATCCCCTCGTTGGTGAAATCGACGGGGATGCCAAGGCGGGTGTTCTCGATAAACCAGGATTGCACCTCGTGGAGCGCGCGTGTGTGGGCGCGGTGCGGCAGGTCATGCTCGGGGTCCGTCAGGTCGCCGCTCCAGCCCTCATTGCCGTTGATGTGCTCGTCGATGTTGCCGATGCCGTCCTTCCACATGCGTTCATGCCACTGCGCAGTGGGCAGCTCATCCTGCAGGACCCGCGGAAAACCATAGAGGGTGGTCATCTGCGCGGTCTTCTCCTCGAGCGTCATGCGCCCCAGGAGGTCCTCGATCCGGACCTCCTCCGGCCGCGAGGGATCCTCATAGGGATCGAGGCGGCCGTTCTTGTTGAGGTCCAGCCAGCCGTCGCGCTGGATCTCGTGCCGGCCTGCCTCATCCATGCCCGGCGCAGCCGCGAGGAATGGAGGGAGGGTCAGCGCAGAGAATGCGGTCAACGCAGGGAGGAGGTAACTGGGGGAACGGTGCATGGCGTGGGGTCATCAGGTTGGTCGGGAAGAGCCTCTTCGATCGATCATGCAAAAACGACACGGAAAGTGTGATCATTCGCGTAATTGGAGTGACGGTTTACGGGCCCCACCTTCGGCGGTGTGAGCTCAAACCCGAGTGCCGCCGTTGCCTGAAGTGTTCACCGTCGACAGGCGGGTTGCGGCCGACGAGACCCCGCCTGTCTCCAACACAATTTGCACCGTCGCACGGGGAGTGCTTCCCCGAGGTGCGGGCGGCTTCACGGAGAGGCTCCTGCGCCGGTGTTGCCCGCTACCCATGGAAAAAGCGCGGGCTCCGGAGTGGAGCCCGCGCGTGCGGAGAAAACGGATCGCTGTGGTCAGCAGGCGGGGCCCTCAGGCCTCGAGCAGGTCCATGACCTTGTTGGCCGACTCGGTGATGACCGTGCCGGGTCCGAAGATGGCCTTGGCGCCGTGCTCGTAGAGGTAGTCGTAGTCCTGCGAGGGAATGACACCGCCGGCGACGACGAGGATATCGGGGCGGCCGAGCTTCTCGAGTTGGGCGACGAGTTGCGGGAGGAGCGTCTTGTGGCCGGCCGCGAGGGAGGACATGGCGACGACGTGGCAGTCGTTCTCGACCGCCTGCTGGGCGGTCTCGGCCGGGGTCTGGAAGAGGGGTCCGATGTCGACGTCGAAGCCGACGTCGGCGTAGGCCGTGGCGACGACCTTGGCGCCGCGGTCGTGACCATCCTGACCCATCTTGGCCACCATGATGCGGGGACGACGGCCCTCCTCCTCGGCAAACTTGTCGGTGCGGGCGCGGATCTTCTCGATTTCGCTCTGGTCGCGGAACTCGCTCTTATACACGCCGCTGATGGAACGAATAACCGCCTGGTGACGTCCATACACTTTTTCGAGGGCGTCGGAAATTTCACCGAGGGACGCGCGGGCCTGGGTGGCTTCGATGGCGAGCTGGAGGAGGTTCTCCTTGAGTTCGCCGGCGGCGGCCTTGGTCAGGCGATCGAGACAGGCTTCGACCTTGGCGCTGTCGCGCTCGCTTTTGAGCTTTTTCAGGCGCTCGATCTGGGAGAGACGCACGGCGGTGTTGTCGACGTTGAGGATCTCGAGTGGATCCTCTTTTTCGAGGCGATATTTGTTCATCCCCACGATCGTCTCGGCGCCGGAGTCGATGCGGGCCTGGCGACGGGCGGCGGCCTCCTCGATGCGCATCTTGGGCAGACCGGTCTCGATCGCCTTGGCCATGCCCCCGAGTTCCTCGACTTCCTCGATGTGGGCCCAGGCCTTATGCATGAGGGCATGAGTCAGGGCCTCGACGTAGTAGGAGCCGCCCCACGGGTCGATGATCTTGCAGATCCCGGTCTCGTCCTGGAGGAAGAGCTGGGTGTTGCGCGCGATGCGGGCGGAGAAGTCCGTCGGCAGGGCGATGGCCTCGTCGAGGGCGTTGGTGTGAAGACTCTGCGTATGGCCGAGAGCCGCCGCCATCGCCTCGATGCAGGTGCGGGTGACGTTGTTGAACGGGTCCTGCTCGGTGAGGCTCCAGCCCGAGGTCTGGGAGTGCGTGCGCAGCGCGAGGCTCTTCGGGTTCTTGGGGTTGAACTGCTTCACGAGCTTCGACCAGAGCAGGCGCGCGGCGCGCATCTTGGCCACCTCCATGAAGTAGTTCTTGCCTTGGGCCCAGAAGAAGGAGAGCCGCGGGGCGAAGGCATCGATGTCGATCCCGGCGGCGATGCCGGTGCGGAGGTATTCGAGGCCGTCGGCGAGGGTGTAGGCCATCTCGAGGTCGGCCGTCGCCCCAGCCTCCTGCATGTGGTAGCCGGAGATCGAGATGGAGTTGAACTTCGGCATCTTCTGCGAGGTGAACTCGAAGATGTCGGCGATGATCTTCATCGAAGGCAGGGGCGGATAGATGTAGGTGTTCCGCACCATGTATTCCTTCAGGATGTCGTTCTGGATCGTGCCGGCGAGGTCCTCGAGCTTTGCCCCCTGCTCGAGGGCGGCGACGATGTAGAAGGCCATGACGGGGAGGACGGCGCCGTTCATCGTCATCGAGACGGAGACCTTGTCGAGCGGGATGCGGTCGAAGAGGATCTCCATGTCCATGATCGAGTCGATCGCCACGCCGGCCTTGCCGACGTCGCCCTCGACGCGCTCGTGGTCGCTGTCGTAGCCGCGGTGGGTGGCGAGGTCAAAAGCCACGGAGAGCCCCTTCTGCCCTGCCGCGAGATTGCGGCGGTAGAAGGCGTTGGACTCTTCGGCGGTGGAGAAGCCGGCATACTGGCGCACCGTCCAGGGCCGGAAGACATACATCGTGGCGTAGGGCCCGCGAAGGAAGGGGGCGATGCCGGCGCTGTATTGGAGATGCTCCATGCCCTCGTAGTCGCTTTTTGTATACAGCGGTTTGACCGGAATCTTCTCCAGGGTGTCCCAGACGAAGTCCTCGGCGGGCTGGCCGGTGGAGGCTTCGAGGCGGGCTTTCCAGGCGTCGTAGGATTCCGGCTCGGAGGCCGTCTGGAGGGCGACTTTGCTGAAGTCGGGGAAGGTCATTTCAGGTGAAATGTTGAAAGTGAAAAACGGAAGGTGGGAAGGGGCCCTCAGGCGCCGACGCGGCGGGCGATGGCATCGTTGAAGGCGTAATTGTTCACGCGGACGTGGACGAAGTCGTCGACCCCGGCCTCGCGGAGGGCGGGCTCGTTCTCCCCGGGGGCCCCCGCGAGGATGAGATAGAGTTCGGGGCGAGCGGCCTTGAGGGCTTTGGCGACCTCAACCGCACGTTCCGCGTAGGTGGCGTCGTCCGAGACGATGATGGCCACCTTGGCCGGGCCCGACTCGGCCGCGGCGACGGCGTCCTCAACGTTGAGAAAGTCGTCGTCGGACAGCACCGGGAACCCGGCGACACGAAAGAAGGCGCTCGTCCAGTCGGCCCGGGCCCGGTAGCGGCGGCTCGGGCCGAAGTTGACCTGCAGCAGCGAGGCGGCCTCGCCAAGGGCCTCGACCCTCTCGATCAGGGCTTCGTAGGCGGCCGCACCGCGGGAGAGCGGGATGGGCTCGAGACGGGTGGTCGCCTCGGAGGCGCGCACAATGGCCTGCAGCTCATGCAGCGTGGCGCCGGCGCGCGCCGCATCGATCACGGGGCCAAAGCGCTTCGCGCTGGTGGCGTGAACGAGGGCGGAATCGAGCTCTGCATCGTCGCGCTGACGACGCAGGGCGATGATTTCCGCGCGGCGCGCATTGGCGAGCGAGGTGTAGTCGATCGAGCGCGCCGGGAGGGGCTTTTCCTGCCCGTTGGGATAGTTGTTGGTCCCCACGAGGGTGTCGCGGCGTTTGGCGAGGGACTGGCGCTTGCACTCGAGGGTGGCGGCGACCGCTTTTTGCAGGTCGCCCGACTGCAGGACGGAGACGATCCCACCGTTGGCCTCGATCTTTTGGAATTCGGCCCAGGCGCGGTCAGCGAGTTGACCGGTGAGCCATTCGACCGCCCAGGAGCCGCCGGCCGGATCGATTACCTTGGTGAGATCACATTCCTCGGCAAGGACGTGGTGGACATTGCGGGAAAAACGGCGGGAGAACTCATCGGGCTCACGCACAACCTCGTCGAAGGCGCTCACGTGCAGCGAGTCGACGCCCGCGACAACCGCGGAAAACGCTTCGGTCGTGGCCCGGAGCGAGTTCACATAGGGATCGCGACGGGTCTTGTTCCAGAGGCCGGTGCGGGCATGGAGGTGAACCTTGCGCTGCTCGGCCGGCACCTCGAGGGCTTCGAGGACGCGGTTCCAGAGCAGGCGCATGGCGCGGAACTTGCCGATCTCGATGAAATACTGCGAACCGATCGAGAGGGAGAGGCGCAGGCGTGGGACGAGTTCCTCGAGGGGCAGTCCGCGCGCGGCCAGTTCGCGCAGATAATACACGGCGGTGGCGAGGGTGGCGGCCATTTCCTGGACCGAAGAGGCACCGCCGTTGTGGTAGGGGTGACCTTGGACGACAATCGTCTGGAGGGGACACTGCTCGTCGATGACGTGGCGGGTGACCCGCGCCATGCCGTCGAGGGTGTCCGCGAGCGTGCCGGGCACCTCGCCGTTTTCCACGAGGTAAGCGAGCGGATCGATCTCGATCGCGCCGGTGAGCTGGCGGGGGTCGACCCCCTTCTCACGGGCGGCCGCGAGGAAGAGCGCGGCAAGCGCCTCGGGCGCGCCGCCGGCCCGCAGGTAGACCGAGATATAGGGCAACTCGACGCCTTCGAAGATCTTCACGAAGTCGGCCACGGAGGCCGCCGAGACCCCGCAGATCCCCACCCGGCCGGCGGCCGCGGCATCGGGGTCGAGCCCTGCCCGGGTGGCAGCGTCAAACCAGAGGTTGAGCTCGTTCTGGCCCTGCGAGAGCTCGTGCAGGATGACCTTGTTCAGCTCGGCCGGGGTGGCGGCGGAAAGCTCTTGCGAAACCTTCCACGACTCCTGGCGATAGCCCGCGGCCCCGGGGCCACGCACGTGCAAACCTGCCCCGGGGGTCTGCTCCGCCATGTGCGGGAGGGACTCCACGTCGCTCTGGTTGTAGATCGGCTGAAGATCGAAGCCCTCGTAGGTGGGCGTGATGAGTCGCTTCTCGAAGGGAGCCCCCTTCAGCAAGGCCTCAGCCGCCTGGCGCCACATCTCGTAGGTATGCGGCGGGAATTCCGTGAGGAGTTGTTCTCCGGATTTTGTTTCGTTGTCCATCACACTCATGTTTACACAGTTCCTGAGCGAGACCCACGGGCGACGGACCAATGCGACCCGAGCGCCCAGGGGGCCTCGAAGAGGTGGGTTGATGATTAAATCTACTAATCCTGCAATCTTTTTAGTTAAGCTTTATTAATTTTATGCTTGCTGCCAACGGGGGCTGGTCCTTCATCGGCAGGCACACGAAAGACGCAGCTATGATCACAAAAATCGACCATCTGGGAATCGCCGTGAACTCGCTCGACGAGGCCGTGGCCTACTACGAAAAAACCCTTGGGCTGGAATGCGAAGGGCGCGAGGAAGTGGAATCGCAAAAGGTGCGCACGGCGTTCTTCGCGGTGGGGGAAGTCCACCTCGAACTGCTCGAACCGACCGACCCGGAGAGCCCGATTGCCAAGTTTCTGGAGAAAAAGGGCGAGGGCATTCATCACATTGCCTTTCGTACCGATGACATTACCGGACAGCTCAAACATGCCTCCGAGGCGGGCGCAAAGCTTATCCACGAAGTACCCTTCGAAGGCGCCGCGGAAAAGCTCGTGGCCTTCCTCCACCCCAAGTCGACCCACGGCGTCCTGACCGAATTTTGCGCCTGCAAGTAGTTGCGTCCTCTGCACCATCCCACGTTTGATCCCCGTTCTTTTCGAGACCCATGCCCATCAATCCTGATTTGCTCAAAGATCTGCGCGAGCGCCGCGAGAAAATCGCCCTCGGCGGTGGCCAGGACAAGATCGACCGACGCCACGAGAAAGGCCAGCTGACGGCCCGCGAGCGCCTCGAAATCCTCTTCGATACAGACACCTTCATCGAATTCGGGATGCATGCCGACCACACCTGCAAGTCCTTCGGCATGGAGAAGAAAAGCATGCCGGCGGATGGCGTCGTGACCGGCATCGGCTATGTCAACGGGCGCCCGGCGGCGGCCATCTCCCACGACTTCACGGTCGGCGGCGGCGCCCTCGGCCGTATCCATGCGAAGAAGGTCTGTGACCTCATGGACTACGCGATGAAGGCAGGCATGCCCATCATCGGGATCAATGACAGTGGCGGCGCGCGCATCCAGGAGGGGGTCGACTCGCTTGCGGGTTATGGGCGCATCTTTTTCCGCAATGTGCAGGCCTCGGGCCTCGTTCCGCAGATCGCGATCATCGCCGGCCCCTGCGCGGGCGGGGCGGCCTACTCCCCTGCCCTCACCGACTTTCTCATCATGGTGCGGGACCCGAACACCAACATGTTCATCTGCGGCCCGCAGGTGATCAAGGCGGCGACGGGGGAGAACGCGCAGCTCGAGCAGTTTGCCACGGCCGATGCGCACGGCTCGGTCAGCGGCAACATCCACCTCATCGCGGACAGCGATCGGCAGGCGGTCGAGATGTCGCAGCGGCTCATGAGCTACCTCCCGCTCAACAATCTCGACGATCCTCCCCACGAGCTCACCGACCAGCTCTCGCTCGACCCGGTGCATCAGCTCAACGCGATCATGCCAGCGAGCTCGAAGGAGGGATTCGACATTCTCGACATGATTGAAGCGCTCGTCGACAAGGACTCGTTTTTCGAGATCATGGCGAGCTTCGCGCGCAACATCGTGACCGGGTTTGCCCGCATCGACGGGGTCGTCGTGGGCATCATCGCGAACCAGCCCAAGTTCAAGGCGGGCTGCCTCGACATCGATGCCTCGGACAAGGGCGCGCGCTTCATCCGCACCTGCAACATTTACGGCATTCCCCTCATCACCCTCGTCGACGTCCCCGGCTATATGCCCGGACTCGCCCAAGAGCGCGGGGGCATCATCCGTCACGGCGCGAAGCTGCTTTTCGCCTACGGTTCGGCCACCGTGCCGAAGATCACCGTCATCCTGCGCAAGGCCTACGGGGGCGCCTACCTCGCGATGTGCTCGCAGGACATGGGCGCCGACCTGGTCTACGCCTGGCCGACCGCGGAAATCGCGGTGATGGGAGCCGACGGTGCCGTGAAAGTGCTCTTCGGCCGGGAGCTGAAAAGCCACGAGAATCCCGGCGAGCGCCTCGCGGAACTCGTCAACGAGTATCGCGAAGAGTTCGCCAGCCCCTATCAGGCGGCAAAAAATGCGTTGATCACCGACGTCATCGAGCCATCACAGACCCGCGGGATGGTGTCGCTCGGGCTCCGTTCGCTACTCAACAAGCGCGAGAACCGTCCGCCCAAGAAGCACGGCAACATTCCGCTCTGAGCCGCGCCTCCCTCCCCGCTCTTCAGCCATGCAGAATCTTCTCGAAGCCCTCGAGCACCTTACCGGCTTTCTCATCGTCTTCCTGGCGTTGACGGTCCTTTGGGGGATCACGGTCCTGGTCGGCCGCCTCTGCGTCCGTCTCGAACGACCGCGCACGCCCAAACCGGTCGGTCGCGACCAGCCGGCCCTCCCGCCTCCGCCCGCCCGTGCCCATGCC
>JBKHAU010000055.1:0-10159 GCA_046542725.1 Opitutales bacterium | reverse complement strand
ATCGCCGCTCGCGGCGACCCCGAGCGAGTCCTCACCCGCGAGTGCCTCGCGAGCGTTTTCGGGGTGGAAGGAGCGCTTGTGCAGGCGACGGGGAGCCCGCCGCATCTGGTCGTGACCGGTCCGGCCGCTTCGGGACGGGGCGTCGGCTCTGCCAGCGATCCAGCCCATACACTCCCAGACCCGCCCAGATCGCCCCAAAAGTGACGAGCTGGCCCGTCGAAAACGGCTCGCGAAAATAAAAAACCGCCAGCGCAAAGATCGCCGAGGGCACGAAATACTGGAAGAGCCCGAGGGTGGTGAGCGAGATCGACTTCGCCGCCTCCGCAACGAGCAGCAGCGGCACGATCGTGACGAGACCGGTCGAGAAGAGCCAGAGGTTGCCCGTCCAGTCCCGCATCGTGAGGTCCCAGCCGAGGGCTCCGGCGCGCGCCTGCCAGGCCAGCCACCCCAGCGCCAGCGGGAGGAGCAGCAGGAGTTCCATCCCGAGCCCGGCGATGGAGCCTAAAGCGGTCCGTTTCTTCACGAAACCATAGCCGCTCCAGGTAAACGCCACCACGAGCGCCGGGATCGGAACCGTCCCATGGTCCCCGATGAGATACGCCACGCCCAAGCCGGCCACCGCGACCGCCACCCATTGCAGCGTGCGAAGGCGCTCCCCAAGGACGAGGGTCGCGAGCAGCACGCTCACGAGCGGACACATGAAGTAGCCGAGGCTCGCGTCAAGCACCCGCTCGTGCAGCACCGCCCAGACAAAGGCCAACCAGTTGGCCGCGATCAGCACGGCCGCGACCGCATGCAGCGCGATGCTCCGCGGCCGCCGCCAGGTGGCGAGAAACTCCCGCCCCCGCCCCCGGAAGCGAATGAGCGCGGCCGCCAGCAAGGCCGACCAGACCACACGGTGACAGATCAGTTCGAGCGCCGGGACCCCGCGCAGTTCCTTCCAATAGAGCGGAACGAGGCCCCAGATGAGGTAGGCGGCAACAGCGAAGAGGAGGCCCATGGGCGCGATCTCGACGCCCACCCCGCCCGGACGCGAGAAGGATTGGCCCGCGCTCCGGAAAGGCGTTCCACTCCCGCCTTCGGGACGCAAAATCCACCACTCGCCGGCAAATTTCACCGATCATGGGGTTCCCTTCAAGGCAACGGTCCAGCCGCCGTTGTTCAGGGGCTTATGGAAATCAAGACGCTGAAATCCAATGACCTCGATAACACGCTCGCGCGGTTGGATCCGAAGGAGATCGATGCACTGCCAATGGGCGCCATTCAGCTCGATGCAAGAGGCACGATTCTCTTCTACAACTCAGCCGAGGGTCAGATCACGGGGCGCAACCCGAAAGCCGTGATCGGGAAGAATTTCTTCCGCGACGTGGCCCCCTGCACAAACAGTCCGCAGTTCTACGGCGTCTTCAAGGCCGGCGTGGCGGCTGGCAACCTCAATACCGTCTTCCAGTATGTCTTCGACTACAAGATGACCCCGACCAAGGTCCGTGTGCATCTGAAAAAGGCGCGTAGTGGCGACACCTATTGGGTCCTCGTGCAACGCGTCTAGGAGGTAAACCGTGTCCGCACTCGAGATCAACTACGCCCGTGTGATCGTGGATCTGGTGGCGGACGAACTGGCTCGGCAAGGAGGCGGCAGCGTCCTCACCGGGCCGCTCGCCGCCCTCACCACGACGACGCGTCTCGACGAGGACTCGCTCGGGATCGACTCTCTTCGTCTGCTTCATCTCGCGGGGGCGGTGAACGAGTTGTTTCATCTCCACGAGACGATGACGGGCGATTATCTTTTCCAGCATCGAGAAATCAGTGCCTGGGCGGAGATCGTGCGCCAGTCACGCGCCGAAGCAGGCGAGTACCTCACCTTTCGCACCTCCGGGTCGACCGGCGAGCCGCGCGCCTGCACGCACCGCCAAGTCGACCTCGAGGCCGAGGTCGAGGTCCACGTGGCACACTTTGGGGAGGTTCGGCGTGTGCTCTCGTTTGTCCCCGCCCACCACATCTACGGCTTCATTTTCAACGTCCTCTGGCCCGCCCAGACCGATCTCGAGTTTGTCGATGCGCGGCGCCGACCGGCCGGTGTCCTCCAAAGCGACTTCCGCCCGGGCGATCTCCTCGTCGCCACCCCGAGTTTTTGGGACTACCTCAGCCGCTCCCTCGGAAGCCTCGACGGCCTGCAAGGCGTGACCTCCGGGGCGCCCTGCCCACCGGCGCTGTTTTCCCGCCTGGGCGAGCGCGGACTCGCCCTCACCGAGCTTTATGGCTCTTCGGAGACTGCCGGGATCGGGCGCCGCACCGAGCCGACCGCCCCCTTCCGCCTGCTTCCCCACTGGGAGCGCGCAGGTGACTCCCTCGTCCGCTCCGCTGCCGCTTCCGAGGCAGTCACAGTCACCTCTCCCGTGCGCTTGCCCGACCGGCTGGACTGGGTTGACGAGCAACACTTTCACCTCGCGGGACGCACCGACGGCGCCGTGCAGGTCGGCGGAATCAATGTCTACCCAGCCCGGATCGAGGCGCGGCTCGCCCAGCATCCGACGGTGGCGGAGTGTGCCGTGCGGCTCATGCGCCCCTCGGAAGGCGAACGCTTGAAAGCCTTTATCGTGCCTCACGCCGACGCCTCGCCGACCGACGCGCCCGAACTCGAACGCTGGCTTCGCACGGAGTTCACCACGGCCGAGCGCCCGGTCTCCATCACCTGGGGTGACGCCCTGCCCCGTAATGAGATGGGCAAGACCACCGACTGGCATGTCAGCCCCTCCTGAGCCCCCGCTCCGCCTTCCGATCGTGGAACTCGGGGAAGGCCCCCTCGAAGTGGAGGCCCTCAGCCTCCTGGCCGAGGGCCGGGCTCGCGCATGCCTCGCGTCGACAGCGGCCGAGCGGGTTGCGGTGTCCCGAGCACGCCTCGACACGCTCGTCGCGGAGCGTTGCCTGATCTATGGTGTGACGACTGGCTACGGCCCGCTCGCCAATCGCCATATCGACCCGGCGCGGAGCGCGGACCTGCAGCGCAATCTCATCTACCACCTCGCCAGCGGCGTCGGTGAACCCTTCAGCGCCCGCCAGACCCGCGCGCTCATGGTGGCCCGAGCCAACAGCCTCGCCCAAGGGCACTCGGCCATCCGCTTGGAAACCCTCCGCCTCCTCCTCGACTGCCTTGACGCCGACCTGCTTCCGCTCATCCCGCGCATGGGCACAGTCGGGGCCAGCGGCGACCTCACGCCCCTCGCCCACCTCGCCCGCGGGCTCATGGGGGAGGGACAGGCGCGCCTCCGCGGCGAGGTTCTCCCCGCGATCGAAGCACTGCGGCGCGCCGGACTCGAGCCGCTCCAGCCAACCGCCAAAGAGGGGCTCGCACTGGTCAATGGCACCTCCGCCATGACCGGGGTAGCCGCGCTCAACGCGGTCGATGCCCGCCGTGCGCTCGATCTCTCGCTCCGCCACACCGTCCTCTATGCCGAACTCCTCGGCGGACGCCTCGAGGCATGGGATGCGCGCCTCGCCGCCGTTCGCCCGCACCCCGGGCAACAGGCTGTGACCGCGCGCCTTCAGAATCTCGCCACCACGGCCGCGCGCCTGCGCCCACCCGCCCGCGCCCAAACTGCCGCCAATGACGCCCCTGAGGGCGTGCAGCGCGCGCCCGAGGCCCTGCAGGATCCCTACACCATCCGCTGTGCTCCCCAGATCTTCGGAGCGGTCACCGACGTCCTGACTTTTCACGACGGCGTCGTTGCGACCGAGCTCAACGCCGTCACCGACAACCCCATTTTTTTCGAAGACGGCCCCGTCCACGGCGGCAACTTCTACGGGCAGCACGTCTCGTTTGCCTCCGACGCGCTCATGACCGCGATCGTGAAGATGGCGCTGGTCGCCGAGCGGCGGATCGCGCGCATCACCGACGAAGCGCAAAACGGCGGCCTGCCCCCCTTTCTCCAGCCCCGCTCCCCCGGGCTGCAGAGCGGCTTCATGGGCGCCCAGGTGACCGCCACCGCGCTCGTCGCCGAGATGCGCGTCAAGGCCGTCCCGGCCTCCATCCAGTCGATCCCGACCAATGCGAACAATCAGGACGTCGTGAGCATGGGCACGATCGCGGCCCGCCGTACCGCCGAACTGCTCGACCTCCTCTACGACGTCCTCGCCATCGAGGCGATGATCCTCGTCCAAGGGCTCGAGCTACGCAGCTCGAAGGGCGAAGGATTTGCCCACCCCTCCCGGCAACTGCGCGCGCACGTGCGTGCGAAGGTAGACCGCCTCGAGGATGACCGTCCCCTCGCGGAGGACATCGCCCGCCTCAGCGCCCACCTGCGGAGCGCGCCCGTGCCCGCCTGACGGCGCCCGGGGCACCGGCCTCCTCTACGTCGGAGGGACTTGCGGCTCCGGGACCGGCGGCCGGCGCCTCACCCGCCAGCGGTCGAGGCCATAGCATCCGAGCCCCACCCAGATCGCCCCGAAGGTGATCAATTGCGTGCTCGTGAGCGGCTCGTGATAATAGAAAACAGCCAGGCAAAAGGTGGCCGTCGGCATGAGGTACTGAAACAAACCGATCGTCGTGAGCGACACCTTCCTCGCCGCCTCGGCAAAGAGCAGAAGGGGCGTGATCGTGATCAAGCCGGTCGAGACGAGCCAGAGGTTGCCCCCCCAGTCCCGCATCGAGAGATCCCAGGCAAGGTCCCCGCTCACCGCGAGCCAGGCAAACCAGCCCATGGCAAAAGGAAAGAGCAGCACGAGCTCAACCTCGAGGCCTGGAATCGAGCGGAGCGTGGTCCGTTTCTTCACCAGGCCGTAGCCGCCCCAGGTGAAGGCCATGACCAGCGCCGGCAAAGGCACCGTCCCGAAATCCCAGACAAGATAGCCCACCCCGACCACGGCGCAGCCCACCGCCAGCCACTGCAGCGGACGGAGTCGCTCGCCGAGCACGACGGTGGCGAGCAATACGCTCACGAGCGGACACATGAAATAGCCCAGGCTCGTGTCGAGCACGCGGTCGTGCAGCACCGCCCAGACGAAGGCCAGCCAGTTGCCGGCCATGAGCGCCGCGGCCACGCCGTGCAGGGCCAGCATGCGCGGCGCCCGCCACGTCGCCCGAAACTCCGCTCCGCGTCCCCGCAGGTGAAGAAGAAACGCCGCGATGAGCAGAGGCCAGATGACCCGGTGCGCCGTCAACTCCAGTGCCGGCACCCCCTGTAGCTGTTTCCAGTACAGCGGCGCGAGTCCCCAAATCAGATAGGCGGCGATGGCATACAGCAGGCCCACGCCGCGTTGTGGCCCAGAGAACGGCTCCGTGGCGAGACGCTTTTGACCGAAATCCGTCGTCTCCCCCTCAGCCGGACCCCGTGACGCAATAGACGTATCGCGCGATCCAGCCTCGCTCGGCCAAGGGCGCGAAGAGACCCGCCTCCTGGCGCGCGACTTCGAGAAAGGCCGCATCCCCCTCCGCCATGAACTCCGCCGCAAGTGCTTCCAAGGCATCGCGGTAGGCCGGCCAATAGGCGCGTTCCTCTCCCGAATAATCCAACGCCGTGAAGTCGATACCCTGCGCCCGCAGGGTCCGCCCCAAATCCGTCTCGAAGGGCACCAGACGAGAGAGCTCCTCCTCCGTCTTCGCGCACTGCGTCCAGAAGAAGACAAGGCGCCCGCCGGGCCGCACGGCGCGCGCAAGGCGCATCACGAGAGCAGGCAGATCCTTCGAAAAATAGAGGGTGTCGACAGCGTATATCGCGGCATAGCGCTGCACCCCAAAACCATGGGTATCGAAATCCCCTGCTTGAAATCGGACCCGAGCGCTTTCGAGATGGCGCGCCTGCCCCCGCATGTCCTCATCGATTTCGAGACCTGTCACGAGGTGGCCGGTGCGCGCCGCCACCTCCGCCGCGATCCGTCCGGTCCCGCTGCCCACGTCGAGGACCTCGCCCTTCGGCAGCACCCGCAACTCCGCCAGGAGCCGCTCGAACTGCCCCACCGTGAGCATGCTGAACTGCGAAAGATCGATCCCGTTCACCCGCTCGCGCAGGAGGCGATGCGCCCGGCTCTCGAAAAACGTCCCCATCGGTTCCGCGCTCATGAGCCCGTCAACGTGCCCTCCGAAAACCGTTAGGCAACACCCTTTTCAAAGTCTTCCTTCACCACCGAAGAGCCTCTCTCACCCCGGCCCTGGCCCTGGCCTTGGCAGCGTTTGGCGTCGGGGGCGCTTCGGGAGGGCATCCTCCTCGCCTGCCCGGCCTCCCGGTCGCAGGTTCTTGGTCGACGCTACTGCTGGGGAATCTGAAACTCGGCGAGGAGCGCCTGGAAGGGCGGAAAGGCGTGGAGGCTGCGCAGGTCGCCGTCTTTCATCAGCCACTTGAAGTCGTCGTAGCCTTTGCTGATGGCCTCGCGGAGGCGTTCGACGGCCTCGATTTTGCGATCCTTGAGGGCGAGGCTGCAGGCGAGGTTATAGACAGCGGTGGCGTTGTCGGGCTCGAGCGCGACGAGTTTCTGGTCGAGGGCAAGGCCGTCGTCGACGCGGCCGGCACGGGTGTAATAGCCGGCCAACATCTCCATCACCTCAGGATATTCGCTCCCCTGGCGGAGGATCGATTCGCAAAACTCGATTTCAAAATCGAGTTCCGAGGCTTTGGGCGGGCGGCTCATGGGGTGTGGGCGTCTTCTGGTCGGGCGGGACGCGCCTGCACCTGCAGGCGCTGGGAAATGGGCACCAGACCCACCTTGCCCGCGATCGATTTCGCATACCACTCGAGGAAAGGCGCATCGATATCGTAGATTTTGTCGTTCTCGATATCAAACACCTGGGCCTTTTCGATCTGCTTGCCCCGGCTCGCGAGATAAAACTTGTAGTCCTTGCCCACGTCGATCTCGCGGATCAGCCCGCTCTCGGTGAGGATCGGAAGGGTCCGATAGACCGTCGCACGGGAGACCGAGCGGTCGATCGCACGCGCGTGCTCGAGCAGTTCCTCGGCGGTGAAATGCTCGCTGTGGCCATAGGCCGCTTCGAAGATCGCGAGCCGCTGGTTGGTGACACGCAGACCCTTCTTCCCTAAAAACTCGCGGAAGGTGGAGAGGGGCTCTTCGAGATCGGTGGTTGACGCTGATGTCGGCTCAGGCATTCACTTTGGGGCTTATTGAGACACGTGTAACAAAAACGCGCGTCATTGCCCCTGCAAGCACATTGTCCCGATGTCTTCGAAGAAGGAGCGCTTTCTCTCGGTCCGCCCCCTGACGGGCCTCGACCGCCCCCTCGACTACAAGTGTGCGAGCCTTTCCGAGGAGGGTCTGGCGGTGGGCTCGCTCGTGCGCGTGCCGCTCGGTCGGCGCTCCGAGTTGGGGGTCGTGACGGCGCTCGATATCGTGCCGGAGCTGCCACCGGCGCGATTGAAATACCTCCACGCGATCGAGCAGCCGTTTCCGGTCCTCACCCCCGATCTGCTCCGACTCGCCGAGTGGATGCAGGCCTACTACGCCTGCGACCTCCCGAGCGTCTTCGAGGTCATGATCCCGGCGGCGGTGCGCAAGGGCATGCGGCTGAAGGAGCGCAAGGGCCTCGTCCTTGCGCGCGAGGCAGCGGCCGAGGAACTGGACGCGCTCGCCCGTCGCGCCCCGCAGCAGGCCAAGCTCTACCGCTTCGTGCTGAGCCAGCGCCACCTCGACGTGCTTCCGCGGGCGAAGGTCCTCGGCCGCCTCAAGATCCCCCCCTCGAGCGCCGACGCCTTGGTCGAGAAGGGGCTCCTGCGCGATGTCCTGCTCTCGGAGCGGCGCGAGGCGTATGCCGACGAACTGAGCGGGAGCGAGCGCGTGGCGGCGCAGGCCTTCACCCTCACGGAGGAGCAGACGAGCGCTGCCGAGGCCCTCCGCGGGGCAGTGCGGACCGGCGAGTTCGCCCGTTTCCTTCTCCATGGGGTGACGGGCTCAGGCAAGACCGAGGTCTACCTCGAGGCCATCCGCGAGGCTCTCAACGGCGGCGGCAGTGCCATCGTGCTCGTGCCGGAGGTCGCCCTCACCCCCCAGACGGTGGGCCGCCTGCGCTCGCGTTTCGAAAAGGAGAGCGGCGCGCAGGCGGTCGTCTGGCACAGCCACCTGAGCGACGGCGAGCGCTACGACGCCTGGCATGCCCTCGCCACCGGCGAGGCCCGCATCGTCGTGGGCGCGCGTTCCGCAATCTTTGCCCCGTTGGCGAACCTCAAGCTCATCATCGTCGACGAGGAGCACGAACCGGCCTACAAACAGGAGGAAGTCCCGCGCTACCATGGGCGCGATGTGGCGGTCTATCGCGCCTACCTCACGCAGGCGGTCTGCGTCCTCGCCTCCGCCACCCCCTCGCTCGAGACCCTGCACAACGCGCGCACCGGCAAATACCAGACCCTGCGTCTGACGAAGCGCATCGACGACCGCCAACTCCCCCTCGTCCATGTCGTCGACATGAAGCGGGAATGGGCCAAGGAGCGGCAGATGGTGGTCTTTTCCCAGCTCCTCATCGAGAAGATGCGCGCTCGCCTCGAGCGGGGAGAGCAGACCATCCTTTTCCTCAACCGGCGGGGCTACGACTCCTCCCTGCGCTGCCCCGACTGCGGCCATGTCGAGGAATGCGACCACTGCGACCTCAGCCTCACGCACCACCGCGCCGATCGCCTCCTGCGCTGTCACCTCTGCGGCTTTGAGACGGAAGTGCCACGCGTCTGCCCCAAGTGCCAGTCGCCCAAGATCCTCTACCGCGGCCACGGCACGCAGAAGATCGAGGACGTCGCGGCCCGCTTTGTCCCCCGCGCCCGCATCGTGCGCATCGATACCGACACGATGCAGAAGAAAAATCTCTTCCGCGAGGTCCTCGCCGACTTCCGCCGCGGCCAGATCGACATCCTCGTCGGCACGCAGATGATCGCGAAGGGACTTGATTTCCCCAACGTCACCCTCGTCGGCCTGGTCGACGCCGATCTCTCCCTCCACATGCCCGACTTCCGCGCGGCCGAGCGCACCTTCCAGCTCCTCGTGCAGGTGGCGGGGCGCGCCGGCCGGGGCGACCGCGCGGGCGAGGTCGTGGTGCAGACCGCCATGCCCTACCACGAGGCCATCCAGTTTGGCCGCCAGCAGGACTTCGACGGCTTCGCGGCCGAGGAACTGGCCCAGCGCGAGGAGTTCAACTACCCGCCCTTTCGTCACCTCATTCACCACCTCATCCGCGGGCGCAACCGCGAGAAGGTCGCCTTTTACGCCGAGCAATGGGCCAAAACGGTGGAAAAGGAACTGCTCCCCGCCTTTCCCCAGATCGAACTGCGCGGCCCGGCGCCCTGCCCCATCGAGCGGGTGAAGGACCACTACCGCTTTCAGCTCTGGTATTTCACCCCTGCCGTGACCGCCTTCGTCCCTCGCCTGCAGGCCCTCCGCGCCGCCTTCAAGTGGGACAAGGAACTGATCGAAGTCGTCGACGTGGATGCCGTCGGCCTCATCTGAGGGCCACGCCCGCCCACCTGCGCCTATTCCATTTCAAAGGTGAAGAGCAGCTCGAAGAGAAGCTGGCCGCGCACTTCGAGCCGGGCCACACGGCCGTCGTAGCGCACGAGGTCGCGACAGGTCCAGCTCGCCAGCTCGACAGGATCGACCGCCGTGATGCGGATCGTGCCCGGGCGCTCCGCCTCGACCGTCGGCAGCGGGGTGAAGCGCAGGGGCATGCCCCAACCCGTCACCGCCACACGCCAGCCGGCAACGCCCGAGGCGGGAATGGGCTCGGTCAGGAGGCCCGGATGCCGCCGCACGATGGAGGGCACCTCCCGCGTGGTGACCTCGGCGACGAAGGCGGTGGGGAGGGTACGGAAGTAGCCTTCGAGCTCTCGTCCGGGCACGGCCCGCTGCCACTGCCAGAAGTCCCACGGGTCGAGGCCGATCAGGTTCATTCCGTTCCAGGGCCCATGCTCGTTATCATTGCCAAAGCCTTGAGCATCGTACCAGGTCTGAAAATCGTCGCTCAGGCGCAGGGCGATCTCGAAATGGAGGTGCGCCCGCTGGCGGGGAATGGAGTAGCCGCCGGCGCTGCGCCCCATCACGCCGAGCGGCGCGCCTGCCTCCACCCAAGCGCCTGCACGCACGCCCCCGGGAATCGTCGCGAGATGGGCATAGAGCGTGACGAAGCCCGGTTGCAGCTGGTCGTGCCGCACCACCACATAGCGACCGTAGCCACTGT
>JBKHAU010000054.1:0-10304 GCA_046542725.1 Opitutales bacterium | reverse complement strand
ACGCATCCGAATCCATGCGTTCTGAAGGAACGCCGCATACCGCCGGTTTCCCACGCCTGCCGGGCGCACCCAAAAAAAAGCGCCCCGGGAAAGGCGGAGCGCGGCGACGCGCCAATGCCGGATCGGCATTGGCCACGAGGAACAGGGACTGGGGCCTAGTTCAAAATGGCGTACTGATTGGGGTGGATCTTGAAGCGGTGACCGGACTCGAGATCGGTGAAGATGTGATAGTTCGTGCTTTCGGTATCGTAGGAGGCGACCGTGAGGACTTCGCCGGTGTTGAAGTGATAGCTTTCGGCGCTGAGGCGGTGGTCCTCGTGCTGGATCGCCTCTCCGATCTCTCCGACGATATCCTCCTTGATCTCTATTTTGTAGGTCATCTTTCGACTTTCGTTTTGGGTTAACGGGGGAAAGGGGTCATCCCGGCAACAGCTTCGCGGCTGAAGCCGTCAACGGTCTTAGACCTGCGGTGAACCGAGGTCAAGATTGCCGCGAGCTGGCGAGGGCGAAAGTTCCTTGCCCGGGCGAGGGCTTCCCCCAATCCCTTGCCGCCCAGCCGCGCCCCTTGTGTCCCACTTCTCGCCGCGACGCCCTCGACGCATCGCCGGAGGAAGGCACCGAGAACGTAAAAAAAGGCCGGGGTGTGCGAACCCCGGCCTTTGAAAGAGATGGATGAAGGAATGGAGCAATCGCCGCCGAGAGGGCGGACGACGACGGCCTACTTCTTGGCGGCTTTGCGCTTCTGGGCCTCTTCGATCACCTTCGTGGCGACGTTTTTCGGGCAGGGCGCATAGTGGTCGAACTCCATCGAGAACTGGCCACGACCAGAGGTCATCGTGCGGAGGTCGCCGATATAACCAAACATCTCGGAGAGCGGGGCCTCGGCGCGAATGCGCACGCCGGTGGAGGCGGGATCCTGGCTCTTGATGAGGCCGCGGCGGCGATTGAGGTCACCGATGACATCACCGATGTTGTCCTCCGGGCAGAAGACATCGAGCTTCATGATCGGCTCGAGGAGCTGCGGACCGGCCTTCTGCATGGTCTGCCGATAGGCGGCGCGGGCCGCGATCTCGAAGGCGATGGCAGAGGAGTCGACGGAGTGGAAGCCGCCGTCGAGCAGCTTCACGTTGACGTCGATGACGGGATACTCGGCCAGCGGGCCCTTGTCCATCGACATGCGGAAACCCTTGTCCACGGCGGGCCAGAACTCCTTCGGCACGTTCCCGCCGACGACCTTCGACTCGAAAGTGTAGCCGGACCCGGTCTCGCCGGGCTCGATGGAGTAGTCGATCTTCGCGAACTGGCCGGAGCCGCCGGACTGCTTCTTGTGGGTGTAGGAGTCGTTCACCGCCATCGTGATGGACTCGCGGTAGGCCACCTGCGGGGCGCCGACGGAGACCTCGCAGCCGTGGGTGCGCTTGAGGATGTCCACCTTGATGTCGAGGTGAAGCTCGCCCATCCCCTTGAGGATGGTCTCACCGCTCTCTTCGTCCGTCTCGACACGGAAGGAGGGGTCCTCGGCGATCATCTTGGAGAGGGCCACCCCGAGCTTGTCGGATCCACCTTTGTCCTTCGGCGCGACGGCGACCGAGATCACGGGCTCGGGGAAGACCATCGGCTCGAGCGTGGCCGGGTTGTTCTTGTCGGCGAGGGTGTGCCCGGTCTGGGTGCCCTTGAGGCCGACGAAGGCCACGATGTCGCCGGCCTGCACTTCGTCGATCTCGGTGCGGCTGTTGGCATGCATCTCCACCATGCGTCCGATGCGCTCGGTCTTGCCCGTGAAGGTGTTGACGACGGATTCACCCTTTTTGAGGGTGCCGCAGTAGACGCGCACGAAGGTGAGCGCACCGAACTTGTCGTCCATGATCTTGAAGGCGAGGGCGCGGAAAGGCGCATCATCCTTCACGATGGCGTACTTGCCGGTCTCGTTGCCTTCGAGGTCGATCTCCGGCTGGGGCTTCACCTCGGTCGGGTCGGGCAGGTAGTCGACGACTGCGTCGAGGACGAGCTGCACGCCCTTGTTCTTGAAGGAGGAGCCACAATAGGTGGGGAAGAAGGCCAGATCGATGGTGCCCTTGCGGATGCAGCGCTTGAGGTCTTCGATGCTCGGCTCTTCCCCGCCAAGGTAGCTTTCCATGAGATCGTCGTCCATCTCGACGGCGGTCTCGATGAGCTTTTCACGATACTCCGCCACCTTGTCCGCCATGTCGGCAGGCACATCGGTCACTTCATAGTTTTCCGGCAGACCGGTCTCATCCCAGATGTAGGCCTTCTGCGTGAGCAGGTCGACGACCCCCTTGAAATTGCTCTCCTCGCCGATCGGCAGGACCATGACGAGGGGTCGGGCGGCAAGGATGTTCTCCACCTGACCCACGACGTTGTAGAAATTGGCCCCGGTGCGATCGAGCTTGTTGACGTAAATGATGCGGGCGACCTTCGAGTCGTTGGCATAGCGCCAGTTGGTCTCGGACTGGGGCTCAACCCCGCCCGAACCGCAGAATACGCCGATGCCGCCGTCGAGCACCTTCAACGAACGGTAGACCTCGATGGTGAAGTCGACGTGGCCGGGAGTGTCGATGATGTTGAGGCGGTGGTCGTTCCAGAAACAAGTCGTGGCCGCCGACTGGATCGTGATGCCGCGCTCCTGCTCCTGCTCCATAAAGTCGGTCGTCGCCGCGCCATCATGCACCTCACCGAGTTTGTGGATACGGCCGGTGAGCTTGAGGATACGTTCGGTCGTCGTCGTCTTGCCTGCATCGACGTGCGCGAAGATCCCGATATTGCGGTATTTCGTGATGTCTCTCATGAGTCTATAGGGTTGCCGCCACGCCCGGAGTCCGGTTCGTGGGAAACGGGGTAGACTCGCGATCGCGCGCCGCTTGTCACTCACTAAATCAGGCAAAACGGGGCGAAAATGTGACGATTTCGCGCTCGTCTTCAGCCTCCAGCCCAAGTGCTCGAACCCGCCCCTTCCCTGCAGGCATCGATTGACGACCGCCCCGCAAGCCCCATCATGCCGGCAGTGGTGAACCCTTGGACACGCCGACGTTTTCTCGCCAGTGCTGCCGCCCTCATGGCCGGCGGACTGCCTCTGCTGGGCGCGCCCTCGGACATCCCCTACACCGTGCGTCGCGGGGACACGCTCTCGGGGATCGCCCTGCGCCACGGCACGACAGTCGCTACGCTCAAGCGCGCCAACGGGTTACGCAGTGACCGCATTCTCGTCGGGCAGACTCTCATGATCCCGCGCCCGGCGGTCAATTCACTCGCCGCGGTGCGCGAGGCAACGCGTGCAGTGAACCTCGACCGCGACAAGTGGAGGTTTATCGTCGCGCACCACAGCGCGATCGTGGCGGGCAACGCGGAGATCTACGACCGCAACCACCGCCGCCGAGGGATGCGTAACGGACTCGCCTACCACTTTGTCATTGGCAACGGTCGGGACTCGGGCGAGGGCGAGATCGAGGTGGGCTCGCGTTGGCTCGAGCAGCTCGACGGCGGCCATGTGCGCAGCTACGCGGTCAATCGCACCGGCATCGGCATCTGCCTCGTCGGCAACTTCGAGCAGACCCGTCCTTCGCCGAAGCAAATCGCTGCTTTCGAGGCGCTCGTCGACTACCTTGGGCGCGACCTCTTGCGGGGGCGCTTCAAGTTCACCGTGCATAAGGAAGTGGACCGCAACCACACCGTCTGCCCCGGCCGCCACTTCCCCCTCGCCGCGATGCACCGTCGCTTTGGGTGAGCGGGAAGTATCGGAAACGGCTCCCGGGTGATGCCCTTTCCCCAGGTCTTGCGACGTTGAAAGAGCGTCAGTGATTGCAGGACGCGGACGCTCGCGCATTCCGCGCCCGACACGCGCCTTCGTCCCCCGCCGTCTGCGCGCTTGTCAGGGAAGCGGACGCGCCCTTGCCTCGCAGTGAATGAACTCGCGCGATCGTTTCCATGCCGCCCTGCGCGGCGCACCGCTCGACCGTCCGCCCGTCTGGATCATGCGGCAGGCCGGTCGCTATCTCCCCGAGTACCGCGCGCTGAAGGAGCAATACGACTTCCTCACCCTCGCACAGACGCCCGAACTGGCCTGCGAGGTGACGCTGCAGCCACTGCGCCGCTATGCACTGGATGCCGCCATTCTTTTCTCCGACATCCTCATCGTACCCGAGGCGATGGGGCAGCCCTACCACTTTCGCGAGCAGGGTGGCATCGGGATGGACTATCGCCTCGAGCATCCCGCCCAGATCGCGGCGCTCGATCCCGCCGCCGTGCCGGAGAAGCTGGCCTACGTCGGCGAAGCGCTGCGCCTCATCGCACGAGAGGTTGGGGGCGAAAAAATGCTTCTCGGCTTCGGCGGCTCGCCCTGGACCCTCGCCACCTACATGATCGAGGGCGGCTCGAGCGCCCATTTCACGCGCGCCAAGGCGCTCTATTTCGAGGAGCCGACGCCGTTCGAGCAGTTGATGGAAAAACTCGTCGAGGCCCTTGTTCTCCTCTTTCGCATGCAGATCGAGGCGGGGGCGGAGGCCATCCAGATTTTCGATTCCTGGGCGGCGGCCTGCCCGGGCGCGCATTACGAAGCGATGTCGCTGCGCTGGATTCGCGAGGTCATCGCGCGGTTGCCCGAGGGGTTTCCGGTTATCCTCTTCGCGAAGGGCATGACGGGGCATCTGCCGGCCTTGCTCGCGACGGGCGCCCAGGCCTTTTCGATCGATGCGCAGGTCGACCTCGCCCACCTGCGCGCCGAAGTGCCGGCCAACTTCGCCCTCCAGGGCAACCTCGACAACAGCCTGCTCGAACTCGCCCCCGAGGTCGTTCGGGCCGAGGCCACGCGCCTCCTCGAGAGCCTGCGCGGGCAGCCGGGACACATCGTCAACCTCGGCCACGGCATCACCCCGCAGGCGCGGCTCGAGAGTGTCGCCGCACTCATTGAAACCGTCACCGCGTTCCACTAGACTGACCCATGCCCCAAGGCCCCGCCCGCTTCCACCTCGACTGGTCCCTCATCGAAAAATACGATCGGCCGGTTCCGCGCTACACGTCCTACCCGACCGCCCTCCAGTTCAAGGAGGTCGACGACCCGGGGCCTTTCCTCTCCGACTGCGCCGAACCGGGTGCGCCCCTCTCGCTCTATTTTCACCTCCCCTTCTGCGAGTCGCTCTGCTGGTTTTGCGCCTGCGCGAAGGAGATCACGAAGGACACGACGAAGGCCGATCGCTACCTCGACGCCCTCGAGCGCGAGCTGGAACTCTTCAAGCCGCACCTCGGCCCCGAACGCGTCGTGGAGCAGATCCACTACGGCGGCGGCTCGCCGAGCTTCCTCACCCCGGCGCAGCTCCGCCGGGCCGGCGCGCTCTGGCGGGAGCGCTTCCGCGTGGCGGACGACGCCGAGGTCTCGGTCGAGATCGACCCCCGCACGCTCGACGAGGCCAAGGTCGAGGCCTTTCGCGAGACCGGCTTTCACCGCGCCTCCTTCGGGGTGCAGGACGTCGACCCCGCGGTGCAGGAGGCGATCCACCGCATCCAGCCTTCGGCGATGAACCGCCGGGCGATCGGCTGGCTGCGCCAGGCCGGCTTTCGCTCGCTCAACGTCGACCTCATCTACGGCCTCCCGCGACAGAGCGTGCAATCGTTCGAGAGAACCCTCGACGAAGTCCTCGACTACGCGCCCGACCGCTTCGCCATCTTCAGCTACGCGCATGTCCCCTGGGTCGCGCCCGCCCAGCGCATCCTCGAGCGGGCCACCCTCCCCTCCCCCCGCGAAAAACTCGCCATGCTCGAGCGCATCATCGAGCGCCTGACGGGCGCCGGCTACCGCTACATCGGGATGGACCACTTCGCGCGGGAGGACGACGAGCTCAGCCGGGCCCAGCGCGACGGCACCCTGCACCGCAATTTCCAGGGCTATTCGACCCGCGCCGGCCGTGAGATCGCGGGCTTCGGGATGAGCGCCATCTCCCAGACCAAGGGCACCTTCCGTCAGAACGAGAAGTCATTGGATTCCTACTACGCCGCACTCGAGGCCGGCCGCCTGCCCATCATCCGCGGCTACGAGCTCACGCCCGAGGACCAGCTCCGCCGCGCCACGATCATGGAGATCATGTGCCACGGGCGTCTCGACTACGCCGCGATGAGCGAGCGCCTGGGTATCCATTTTCCCGAGCACTTCGCCGCTGAGCTCGCCTCCCTCGCACCCCTCGAGGAGGACGGACTGATCGAGCGGAAAGACGGCTGTCTCGAGGTCAAGGCTCCCGGCTGGCTCCTCCTGCGCAACGTCGCGATGCATTTCGACGCCTATCTGCAGACGGGCGAGCGGCGCCACGCCAAGACCATCTAAGGCGGCGGATGGAGATAAAGCCTTGCCCGTGAAAGCGAGGCGCGCATTGCATGGCGCGCACCCGATGTTTTTGCCCCCGCCCTCGCCGTGAGTTCCTCTTCCGTTTCTTCCCGTCTCTCTCTTCTTCTGCGCGCGATCGGCCCCGGCATTCTCATGGCGGGGGCGGCCATCGGCGTTTCGCACGTCGTGCAATCGACTCGCGCGGGTGCGACCTACGGCCTCACCCTCGTCTGGCTGGTGGTCGCCGTGAATGTCCTGAAATATCCCTTCTTCGAGGCAGGGCACCGCTACACGGTGGCGACGGGCGAGTCCCTCCTGCATGGCTATCGGCGGCTCGGAAAGGGGTTTCTCTGGGCCTTCATCGTGCTCAATGCCTTCACCGCCGTGATCAGCGTGGCGGGGGTGACCTTCGTCACCGCGGTGGTCGCGCCGAAGCCCGGACCGCTCGCCGAACTGGGCCCGGCGACGATCAGCGCAGGTCTCATGGTGGTCGTCGCGGGGCTCATCGCGGTGGGTCACTACCGCTGGCTCAGCCGCCTCATCAAGGTGATGATGTTCCTCCTCTTCGTCGCGACGCTGGCGGCCTTCTTCACCGCCGCGGCCGCCCCGCGGGCAGCGCTTGCGGGCTTCGAGGCGCCCTCGCCGTGGACCCTCGCCGCCCTTCCCTTTCTCATCGCCCTGATGGGCTGGATGCCTGCCCCGATCGAGATGTCGGTCTGGCAGTCGCTCTGGATCCGGGCGGCCGAAAAAGACCGCGCCGCGCGCACCAGTCGGGTGGAAGCGGCGGTCGACTTCAATGTCGGCTACGCCATGACGACCCTCCTGGCGGCCCTCTTTGTCGCGCTCGGGGCCTGGGTCATGTTTGGCACCGGTCAAGAGTATGCGAGCAGCAGCACCGCCTTCACGACGGAGTTTGTCTCGCTCTACACGCAGCGGCTGGGTGAATGGACGGGACCGATCATCGCCGCCGCCGCCTTTATCACGATGCTGTCCACCACGATGACGGTGATCGACGCCTACCCACGCTCGATCGCGGCGGCCTTCGAGGTGGCGGGGCACAAGCTCCCGGGCGGGGACCGCACCGGCCACCTCCTCATGATCGTGGCCGCCTGCGCCGGCGGGCTGGGTGTCATTTTTTTCCTGGCCGCCTCGTTCACCCAACTGATCGACCTCATCACCACGCTCGCCTTTCTCACCGCGCCGCTCTTCGCCGCCCTCAACATGCGCCTGGTCTACTCGGCCCACCTGCCCGAGCCCTACCGCCCGGGCCTCGCGCACCGGCTCCTCAGCTGGACCGGGATGCTTTTTCTCGGGGGGTTTTCTCTCGTCTTTCTCTGGGTGCGCTTTTTTGCCTGAGAGCACCGCGGATGGCGCTTTCGGGGTTGCCCCGCAGGGGGCCCCTTTCAATCGTCAGGCCCATGCACTCGCTGCTCGCGAAAGGTCTCATCGGACTGCTTCTCGTGGTCCTCGCGGCCGTGACGATTTCCTTCGGCACGGTCATCCTCCAGACCTACCGCGAGTATCGGCATCTTCAGACGCGCGAGTCGGCCCTGCGGGTGGAGCTGCAGGCCCTGCGCCGGGAACAGGCCCAGCGCGAGGAATACCTCCGCCTCATGCTCGAGGATCCCTCCTTCCTCGAGCGCGTCGTGCGCGAAAAGCTCGGCTACGTGCGCCCCGACGAGACCGTCTTCCTCTTCGACGACCCGCGCCGGTCGAATTGAGGGCCGGCTCGCTCGTGGCCTGAGCGAACGGGAGAGTCGGACGTCTCCCGTCGGACTGCTGCCGGCTGGCGGTGGAGATCTCCTTCACGCGCCCGGGGGCGGTCGTAACCGACTCGTTGATTGCGTTGAGGTTGCGCGAGGCCGAATCGTTCACCGCGACCGACTCCTTCACCTTCGCCTGCATGACTCGTTCCCATGGCAAGAAGAAAGCCGGTCATGAGGGCGCGGCGAGAATACGCTGTGTTCTGATCCATTGAAGGCTGCTTGGTGTCGATGACAGCCTTTTTCTCGCCACCGCCGGCCTTAGCTTGAGGGGAACCCGGAAAACCAAGCCTCAACCAGCAAACCCAAAAACGCCCTCGGCTCGGGACAATAACGCAAAGATCTTGAGGGTTTCACCCTTGGACCGGCTTTTCACGTGACCTGCGCCGAGTCCCTACCTAGCGTTCCTCTTCTTTATGAAAGCTGATACTGTTGCTCTCCGGAAGAAGTTCGAAGCCGCCGGCCAAGGCCATGTTTTTGCCCACTGGGAGGGGCTCGACGAGCGCTCGCGCGAGCAGCTCGTCGCGCAGGCGGCGGAGATCGACCTGAAGGAAACGCGGCTGCTCTTCGAGACGCTCGTGGAGGGCGACGCCGCGGCGGGCACAAGCCTCGAAGGGCTCGCCCCGGCCCCCTACGAGGCACACCCCGACCACGGGGGCGATGCCGCGCGCTGGGCGGCGATGAAGGAGAAGGGTGAAGACGCCCTCCGCGCCGGCCGCGTGGCCGCCTTTGTCGTCGCGGGCGGCCAGGGCACGCGCCTGGGCTACGACGGGCCGAAGGGGACGTTTCCCGTCACCCCGGTGAAGGAGAAGCCGCTCTTTCAGGTCTTCGCGGAAAAGATCCGCGCGGCGCAGACAGCCTATGACTGCACCATCCCGTGGTTCATCATGACGAGCCATGCGAACCACGCCCCGACGGTGGCAGCCTTCGAGGAGGCCGGCTTCTGGGGACTCGATCGGGCGCAGGTGCATTTCTTCGCCCAGGGTCGCATGGCGGCGGTGGACGCCGAAGGAAAAATCATTCTCGAGGCCAAAGACGCCATCGCGATGAACCCTGACGGGCACGGGGGCTCGCTCCGCGCCCTCGTGCGCAACGGGGCGGTGGAGACAATGCGGGAGGCCGGGATCGACACGATCAGCTACTTCCAAGTGGACAATCCGCTCGTGCAGGTGATCGACCCGGTCTTCATCGGCTTTCACCTCGCGGCGCAGAGCGACATGTCGAGCAAGATGGTCCCGAAGGCCTATCCCTTGGAGAAGCTCGGGATGTTTTGCGAGCAGGACGGCAAGGTGATCGTGATCGAATACTCTGACATGCCCGAGGCGATGCAGGAGGAAACGGACGACACGGGGGCCCTCCGCTACAACGCCGGGAGCATCGCGATCCACATCCTCGCGCGGGACTTCGTCGCCAAGGTGGGCTCGGGCGAAGAGGCCTTTGCCCTCCCCTTCCACCGCGCGCACAAGAAGGTGCCGGCGCTGCAGCCCGACGGCACGACGGCCAGCCCGGAGCAGCCCAACGGTTTCAAGTTCGAGATGTTTGTCTTCGACGCGCTGCCCTACGCGCAGCATCCGGTGATCATCGAGACTTCGCGGGCGGACGACTTCAGTCCGGTGAAGAACGCCGAGGGCCAGGACTCGCCCCAGACCTCGCGCGACGACCAGATCCGGCAGTGGGTGCGCTGGCTGCGGGCTGCCGGGGAGACGGTCGAGACCGACGAGACCGGCCTGCCCTCCTTTGCCCTCGAAGTGAGCCCGCTCTTTGCCGACCGCGAGGACGTCTTTGTCCAAAAGTGGCAAGGACTCGAGGCCAAGCCGTCGATCTCCGACGGCCTCTACCTCGAGTAGCGGCATGGACCGGCTCGAAGCCCAGCTCACCTTCGCCCGCGAGCTCGACCGGCTGAAGGGCGTCCTGCGCCAGAGCCGCCTCTTCGACGACTCGCGCGCGGAGAACTCCGCCGAGCACAGCTGGCACATCGCGATCCTGGCCACCCTCCTCGCCGAATACGGCCCGCCGGGAATCGATCTCGCCCGCGTCGTGCGGCTCTGCCTCGTGCATGACATCGTCGAGATCGATGCCGGCGATGTCTTCATCTATGCCGAGGCCGATCGCGCCGCCGTGGCCGTCGCGGAGGTCGCCGCCGCGCAGCGGCTCTTTGGGCTCCTCCCGCCGGAGCAGGCGAACCGGATCAGGGCAGCATGTGACCGGGACTC
>JBKHAU010000053.1:0-10338 GCA_046542725.1 Opitutales bacterium | reverse complement strand
CCCGCCGCACCGAAGGATCGGGGGCCTCGCTGCCGACTTCCACCGGATTGACGTTGGAGGCCTCCGTGGGCACGTCCGCGCGTGCCTGCGCTCCGGCCAAAGAGGCGAGCGTGCCGATGAGAAGGAGTCGGAGAGAGGAGCGAAGCGAGTTCATGGAGGGTCTTCGGAATCGAAAGGTGGAGGTGACGGGCGGTGAACGAAGGGCGGAGATCGAGATTCTCGGAGGAGTGCTCCCGAGGATTCCAAGCGTGTCCCACTTACGGGGGAGAACAGACCGGTCTGGTCTATTCCGGGGAATTTCGGGCGGCGACGCGCGTCCCCTTGAGATGCCTCCGACGAGACTCCTCTCCCTGCTGCTCGGGACGCTCCTGGGGGGCCTCCCGTGCATCCTGACAGCGGTGGAAATGAACCGCTTCGATCTTTCGGAAGCGAATCCGTCGTGGTGCGCGATCGCGCGAGCGGAGAGGTCCTACCGTCGACCGTCGCCTACTGCTTTGCATGGCAGGCGTTTTATCCCGAGACCGCGCTCTGGCAGCGGTAGGATCGAAGCGGCGACTGGTCGGCTCAGGCGAGGCTCTTGAAGAGCAATTTCGCCCCGGCGCGGGCGGCGTCGACGGGCCAGACCGCTCGGGCGTTTTGACTCTCCATCGTGGCCCCCGAGTAGAGGAGAAAGAGGGCGGCGCCGAGCCTGGTCGCCCGTGCGGGAGTCGTCATCTGGCGCGCGAGATCGATGAAAAACTCCCGATGCTGCTCTTTGTGCCGGGCGATCAGCGCATGCACCCTCGTCGCCTCCGCCTCCGCCCCGAGAAAGCCCGCCGTGTTCGTGAACGGACAGCCGCGAAACTCGCTCCCCTCGAGGAAGGCCTTCAACCCGTCGAGGAGCTTCATCACTTTTTCCGGCACCGCACCGGTTCCGCCGAGCACGCCCGCCCATTCCGCCGCGGAGTGCGCGTGCCGCTTCTCCAGCCACGCCGCACACAGCGCCAGCTTGCTCGGAAAATGCGCGTAGAAGGACGCCTTGGCAGTGCCCGAGCGGTCGATGATCTCGTTGATCCCGACATTCCCGTAGCCCCGAGCCGAGAACAGTCGGTCGGCTGTCTCAAGGATGCGTTGGCGGGCTGGGGCTTTCATGCGAGGAAAGGCAACAGACAGGTCTGTTTATCGCAAGCACGCTGAGGGTCTGCATCCAAACTGCCCTCGATGCGGAGGGAGCTCCTGGGCAGAGGCGGAGAGGAGTGGTGATCGCGGCGAGGGTTCTGCGTCGCTCCGCGAGGGCTTGGGGATCGCGATGCCTCCAGGCCGGTCTGAGGCCTGCTTCCCTCTTCCGGCGGAGGTGCCTCTCCAGAGAGGAACGCCTGCGTTGCGAAGACCTCGCCGGGTAGTTGAGCGGCGGAGGAGGGCGGACAGCGCAGAACTTGCCGCTACGGTCGTGTGGCGAAAGCGGACGGACGCTTTGACCGCTGTCCTGCTTCCCGGGAAGCGCGTCTGTGTCTCGCCTTCAAGCATGGAGAGGCTCGTCATGGCGGACTGGCCTGCGCCCTCCGTCTAAAGTTATACTTCCGGTATGATGATCGTTGTCTTGAGTGCGTGCCGATCTTGCTCGATGACTGGAGGAACCGAATTCCCTCGCGGAGCCACCTCGCAAACGGCAGTGCCCCGCGTTTTTTTCTGGGTTGCCACCGCTCGAGCGTCGCGAGTGTCGGTGCGCCCTTCTGCCCAAGGCGCGCGACGGGATCGGGGAGAGCTCCGATGAAAACACCCTTCGCATTGTTACGCCTTCTGCTGGCTCCGGTTGGACTGAAGGTCCTCGAGGCGGAGAGTCCCGACCAGGCGATAGCGGTCGGACGCAGCCTCGAATTGGTTGATCGGGTCTTGGAGGTTTCGCACGGGGAAACGCGCTTGCTCGAGCGTTCCCCGCTCGGCTTTCACGCGAGACTGGAGAATTTTTCGCAAGGTTCTGCCTCGGCGGAGACCGGCCGCCGCGGGGGGATCGAATGGTCTGTGGCCGCGACCCACGGCACGGGTGCGCCGCCGCGCGCCGGGCGGGGGGGCGCACCCCTCGAGGGCGACAGCTCCCGATTGATCCATGATGCGGCCGCCGCTGGGGCGGCCGCGGAGGGAGGGCTCACGTTGGGGGCGGAGGGTTGCTGTATCCGCGACCTTGCCGTCGAGGGTATCGCCGTGCTCCTTCCGTAGAACATCCCGCCCCGACCGCTTTCCCCCATCGTTCGTTTCCACTCGATCACCTCATGTCCCGACTCCCCCACCTCCTTTTTCTTGCCTCCTTCTTGCCGCCCCTCGCCCTGTCGGCCCAGGACGGGCCTGAAGACGCCCTGCCTCCCGAGGTCCGTGCCAACTTCGCCCGCGAGATCGTGCTCGCGGAGGACGACGTGCGCTTTTTTGCCGAGCCGCCGGCCGGCTATCGCGAGCTCCCCGAGAGCGGGCTGCGCGGGACCGTCGAGGAATTCACCTATTCCTCCGGCGTGACCGGCACCGAGCGCCGCGCCAAGGTGTATCTGCCGCCTGGATACAGCCCGGAAGAGCGCTATCCGGTGGCCTACCTCCTCCATGGGATTGGCGGGGACGAGAACGAGTGGATCGGCTACGTCAAGGCCGATGCCATCCTCGACAACCTCATCGCCGCTGGCGAGGCCGTGCCGATGATCGCGGTCTTTCCCAACGGGCGTGCGATGGCCGATGACGGCATCCCGGAGAACCCCTTCAACCCCACCGCGCAGGAGGCCTTTGCGGCCTTCGAGGAGGACCTCCTCGAGCATCTCATCCCCGCGATCGAGGCGCGCTACGCGACGATCTCCGGGGCCGAACACCGCGCCCTCGCCGGGCTCTCGATGGGCGGCGGGCAGACGCTGAATTTCGGCCTCGGTCACCTCGACACCTTCACCTGGATCGGGGCTTTCTCTTCCGCCCCGAACACGCAACCCCCCGAGGCACTCGTGCCCGATCCGGAAGCCGCCCGGGAGCAGCTCAACCTGCTCTATCTCTCCTGCGGCAACCGGGACGGGCTCATCAACGTCTCCCAGCGCACCCAGCGCCACCTCGCCGCGCACGAGGTGCCCCATATCTGGCATGTCGACGACCATGGCCACGACGGCGAGACCTGGGGGAGCAACCTCTACCACTTCGCCCAGCGCCTCTTCCGCGACGGCACGGAGGAGGCGACCCCCGTCTTCCGCGATCCGGACCGGCCGCGCGACGTGCGTCTCGCCGACCTCATCGCCCGCCTCACGCTGGAAGAGAAGACGGGCCTGATGAGCAATTCCACGCCCGGCATCCCGCGCCTCGGCATTCCCCCCTACGACTGGTGGAACGAGGCCCTCCACGGGGTCGCCAACGCCGACATCGCGACCGTCTTTCCGCAGGCCATCGGCCTCGCCTCGATGTGGAACGAGGAGCTGCACGAGGAGATGGCGGGCATCATCGGGATCGAGGGCCGGGCCAAGTTCAACGGCTACAAGGGGACCGAGCTGGAGGGCCGCATCTTCCGCGGGCTCACCTTCTGGTCGCCCAACATCAACATCTTTCGCGATCCCCGCTGGGGCCGCGGACAGGAGACCTACGGGGAGGACCCGTGGCTCACCGCGCGGCTCGGGAGCGCCTTCGTGCGCGGGCTGCAGGGCGACCACCCGGACTACCTCCTCGCCGCCGCCTGCGCCAAGCACTACGCGGTGCACAGCGGGCCCGAGCCCCTGCGGCACGATTTCGACGCCACCCCGCCGGAGGCCGATGTCTTCGACACCTACCTTCCGGCCTTCGAGGCCCTCGTCACCGAGGCGGACGTGGAGATCGTGATGATGGCCTACAACGCCCTCGACGGCATCCCCGCCTCGGTCCATCCGCTGCTCTACGCCTTGCTCGACGAGTGGGGATTCGACGGGCACGTGACCTCCGACTGCGAATCGGTCGACGACCTCCACGAGACCTACGGCACCGCCGCCAACGACATCGAGGCCAACGCCCTCGTCCTCGAGGCCGGCATGGACCTGCGCTGCGGCGACGAGTCGGCGGCGCTGCTCGAGGCCGTGCAGACCGGCCTCGTGAGCGAGGAGGCGCTCGACGCCAGTCTCGCCGAGCTGCTTTCGACCCTCTTCCGCCTCGGGTTCTTCGATCCGGCCGAGCGCGTGCCGTTCAACGCCATCCCGCCCGAGCGCAACGACGCTCCCGCCCACGGCGAACTCGCTCTCGAGGTCACGCGGCAGTCGATGGTTCTTCTAAAGAACGAGGGCGTGCTGCCCCTCGACCCGGCCAAGCTCGACCGCATCGCGGTGATCGGGCCCAACGCCACTTCCGTGCCCGTCCTGCTGGGCAACTACAACGGCATTCCCTCCGCTCCGGTGACGATCCTCGAAGGGCTCAAGACCGCCCTCGAGACTGCCGGGGTGACGATCGACTACGCCCACGGGGTGGACTACGCGGAGCGCCCGACGACGCTGCGGCAGCACTTCGGGGGCTGGTTCCACGGCGAATATTTTGACAACGACGCTTTCACCGGGGAGCCCCTCACGCGCATCACGACGCGCCCCCTGCGCTTTGGCTACGACCGCCCCGAAGGCTGGCCCGAGGATGCCGTCGCGGTCCGCTGGAACGGTCACCTCGAGACAACCCTCGGGGGCGAGCACGAGCTGCTCCTGCGCGGCGAGGGCCGTTTCCGCCTCTATCTCGAGGACGAACTTGTGCTCGACGCCTGGACTCCGGCCGAGAACTCCGGCGAGGAGCGTGAGGTGCGCGTCACCCGCGAGCTGGCCGACAACTCCGCGCTGCCTCTCCGCCTCGAGTACGCCCGCGAGGACGGCCCGGTAAAGGTCGCCTTCGAGTGGCGCACGCCGGCTGTCGACAGCCAGCTCGAGGAGGCCGTGGCGGTGGCCGAGCAGGCCGACCTCATCCTCTACGTGGGCGGCATCTCGGCCCAGCTGGAGGGCGAGGCGATGCCCGTCGACTACGTCGGCTTCGAGGGGGGGGATCGGGTCTCGATCGAGCTGCCGGCGCTGCAGCAGCGCCTCCTCGACCGGCTCCACGCCACCGGCAAGCCGCTCGTCATGGTCAACCTCTCCGGCAGCGCGATTGCCTTCGGGCGCGCCGCGGAGCAGGCCGACGCCATCCTCCAGGCATGGTATCCGGGCCAGGCCGGGGGCACGGCGGTGGCCGAGGTCCTGCTCGGCGAGACCAATCCGGCCGGGCGGCTCCCCGTCACCTTCTACCGTTCCACGGAGGACCTGCCGCCCTTCGAGGACTACGCCATGGCGGGACGGACCTATCGCTACTTCGAGGGCGAGCCGCTCTTTGCCTTCGGCCACGGGCTGAGCTACACGGAGTTCGGCTACGGCCCGCTTGCGGTCGAGCCGGACGGCGCCGGCGGCTTCATCGCCACCGTCGAGGTGACGAATCGCGGCGAGCGCGCGGGTGACGAGGTCGTGCAGCTCTACGCCATCCCGCCGGAGGGCGCCGGGCGCGACGAGCGCCTTGCCCTCGGTGCCTTCGACCGCGTGCACCTCGCTCCGGGTGAAACCGCCACCGTCCACCTCGCCGTGCCGGCGAAGACCCTGCGGCGCTGGCACGCGGAGTCCCAGTCCTACACGGTGCCGTTCGGCAAATGGACCTTCGCCGTCGGGGCCGCTTCGGACGACCTGCGCGCACGCGCCACGGTGACGCTGCGGTAGGCCCCGACACCTCACTCTCTCTTCCCCTGCCTCATCCGATGAAATCCAGAAGCTCCCTCAATTCCCTGAAACACGCCGCCGTGCTCTCTGCGCTGCTCGGCCTCGCCTTGCCGGTCGTCGCCCAGGACGGCACGATTTATCCGCTCGAGGCGCCCGACGAGCCCAACGCAATTCCTCTCGGCACCGGCGGGGTGGAGAACCAGCCGGCGCAAGCGAGCTGGTTTCGCCAGTGGGGCGATCCGATGGCGCGCAACATCACGGCGGCCACCCCCACGCCCTTCCTCCCCGACCCGGAAAAGGCGAACGGCGCCGCCGTCATCGTCGCCCCGGGCGGGGGCTTCATGTGGCTCTCGATGGGCAACGAGGGCTGGGAAGTGGCCGAGGCGCTCAACGAGCGAGGCATCGCCGCCTTTGTCCTCAAATACCGACTACAGCCCACCCCCGACTCTCTCGACGAGTTCAGCGCGTGGATGGAGCGCCGCTTCTCCGAGGTGGCGGACAATGCCGGGGAGGGTGAGGAGGAGCGTCCGCGTCGCCCGCGCGGAGACCTCTCCAACCAGCTCGAGGACGCCGAGGCAGCCTACGCCATGATCGTCGAGCGCGCGGAGGAGTGGGGCGTCGACCCCGACCGCATCGGCATGATCGGCTTTTCCGCCGGGGCGGGCCTGACGATGCACTCCACCCTTCATTCCGAGACGATGGACCTCGCCTTCATCGGGCCGATCTACGGCGGGATGGGCGCGGTCGAGGTGCCGGCGGACGCGCCCCCGATGTTCTCCGCCATCGCGACCGACGACTTTCTCTTCACCGGCGATTTCGGGGTCATCCGCTCCTGGTATGAGGCCGGCATCCCGGTCGAGTTCCACCTCTACCAGAACGGCGGCCACGGCTTCGGCCTCGGCAACCCCGACCGCACGAGCAACCGCTGGTTCGACGCCTTCATCCACTGGCTCGAGGTCAACGACTTCCTCGAGGCCGACACCGACGCCTAGCGCGTCCCCTCGCCGCGGCCAATTGATTTCAACCCAACCCCCTTCACCATGCCTGCCCGCCTTCCGCTCCTTTTCGCCGCCGTCGTCCCGGCGCTTGCCCTCGCCCTCGAGGTGCCACCCGCCAACCCCTTCGTGCAGACGATCTACACCGCCGACCCGGCGCCGCTCGTGCACGACGGCCGGGTCTATGTCTACACCACGCACGACGAGGACGACTCGACGTGGTTCACGATGTATGACTGGCGCTGCTACTCCTCGACCGACATGGTCAACTGGACCGACCATGGTGTCGTCCTCTCGGTCGACGACCTCACCTGGGCGAACAAGAACGCCTGGGCCCCGCAGGCCATCGAGCGCAACGGGAAGTTCTACTTCTACTTCCCCGTCGAACGCAACGAGGGGGGGATGGCAATCGGCGTGGCCGTTTCGGACAGCCCCACCGGTCCCTTCGAGGACGCCCTTGGCGAGCCTCTCGTCTTCGACGAGTCCGGCGACATCGACCCCTCCGTCTTCATCGACGTCGATGGCCAGGCCTACCTCTCGTGGGGCAACCCGACCTACAAATGGGTCCGGCTCAACGAGGACATGATCTCCTACGACACGAGCGTGGGGGACAACGGCATCTTCCGCCATCCCATGACGGTCGAGGCCTTTGGTGAGCGCACGACCGACGACCGCGCGACGTCCTATGAGGAAGGGCCGTGGTTCTATCTGCGCGACGGACTCTACTACATGTTCTTCGCCGGCGGGCCGGTGCCGGAACATCTCGCCTACTCGACAGCCCCGAGCCCGGAAGGCCCGTGGTCCTACGGCGGGGTGATCATGCCGACGCAGGGCGGGGCCTTCACCAACCACCCCGGGGTCGTCGACTACAAGGGCCAGACGTATTTGTTTTATCACAACGCCGCGCTCCCCGGCGGGGGCGGGTTCAACCGCTCGGTCTGCGTCGACGAACTCGAGTTCGGCCCCGACGGCGAGGTTATCCCCCTCGACATGGACCCGGCCGGCGTCGCCCCCGTCGGCACGCTCGATCCCTACAGCCGCGTCGAAGCCGAGACCATCGCGTGGACCGGCGGCGTCGAGACCCAGCGCCTCGAGGATCGCGGCATGGTCGTTTACGACATCGACGACGGGGACTTCATCCGCGTGCGAGAGGTGGCTTTCGGAGAAAAGGGCGCCCGGCGCTTCACCGCGACCGTGCGCGGCGAGGCCGGCGGCATGATCGAACTGCGCCTCGACACCCCGGACGGCCCGCTCGCCGGCACCCTCGAGATCCCTTCGACCGACGGCAAATGGCGGACCCTGCGCACTCGCGTCGAAGGCGCCACCGGCACCCGCGACCTCTACCTCGTCTTCAAGGGCGAGGCCGAGTCCGAGGGCGAACTCTTCGCCTTCGACTGGTGGCGGTTTCGGCGGTAGGGCGAGCCAAGGCCAAAGCTTACGCGACAGGATTCCAGACGCGGTCGAAGCCGGAGTATGTTGGCGTCGTAGGCGATCATCGCCGCGCTGGCATGGTCGGTTCGAGATCATCGGCGAGCGCTGCCTGAAGCGCCTTTGCGTCCAACCCCTTCCAGCCTGCGCCTTCCGCGGCGGGCGGTGTCCACGGCCGACTCAGCTCCGAAGGGGTCTGTGGATAGACCTCGAGAATGAGCTCGACTCCCCGCCGGAGGGTCTCCGCGAGAGACCACTCCCGTTGCGCGGCAAACGCCTTCAACTTTTCATATTGCGCGTCGGGCAACTGAACCTGTGTTTTCACCATGCCATTGAATCGATGGCGCCATCAAATTGATGTCAATTAGCCTCGGGTAGCCGTCCGTCCGTCCCGCTCACTCCTCCCCGAGCAGCTCCGTGCCGAGTTGGAAATAGTCGAAGTCGGCGTGGCCGCCGGGCTGGGCGGTGGCGAAGGCGAAGAGGCCGAAGCGGTAGCCCATGAAGTGCTCGAGGGTGTAGCGCATGTGGAGGGTGTCGCCGAGGGGCTTCCAGTCCCCGCCCTCGGTGCGGTAGAAAAACGTGGCCTCGTCGACCTGGTTGCGGAAATCGCAGTCGACGCGCAGCTCGACGAGGTCGGATTCGAGAGGCACGCGCGCGACTTCGACCGGGGCGTCGCCGCTGGCGTTGATCATGACGAGGTGTTTTCGGTCCTCCTCGGCGGCGACGGCGATGTAGCCGTAGGGGGCGGCGAAGGCGGTGAGACCGGCGACGTCGCCCGGGCGCAGGGCGGAGACGTCGAGGCGCGTGGTGGCGCTGCTCGTCGGGCCGAAGGTGCGCTGGGTGAGGGTGTTGCGGGCGCGTTCGAGGTCGCTCGCGCGGCCGACCGTGGCGAGGCGGAGGAAGCCGGGGCGGGCGGTGACGGACCAGGCGGAGTTCACGGGATTGTGGTTCCACTGCCAGAAGAGAGGGAGGGCGGCGTCGCCCGCAGCCCGCTCGAAGTCGTCGGAGCCGACGATCGCGTCCATGCCTTCGTTCTCCGCCGGGAGGGGCAGGTCGGCGGGAACCTTGCCGTCGACCCCGAAGACGGGCCAGCCGTCCTCCCAGTGCACGGGGACGAGGTAGGGAATGCGACCGACCGCACCGCGGTCGCCAAAGAGGAGGGCATACCAGTCGCCCTCGGGGGTGTCGATGAGGCCGCCCTGCGCGATGCCCTCGTCCTGCAGGGCGACGCGCCCCTCCCAGGGCCCGGTGAGCCGGTCGGCGCGGTGCACGATGACGGTGCGCATGCCGTCCTGCGGCCAGGTGATGTTGAGGAGGTAATACCTGCCGTCGACCTTGCGCAGCTGCGAACCCTCGGCGGGCAGCATGATGTCGTCGCCGGCGACGGCGTGGGCCTGCGGGATGATGAGCTCATTGATCCCGCCCTCCTTGATGCCGGAGAAATCGGGCTCGAGCTCGACGAGGCGGAGGTCGCCGCCGCCCGGGATCATGTAGACGCGCCCGTCGTCATCGAAGAAGAGGGAGTGGTCGTGCAGGGCGGGCTCGAAGGAGTGCTTCGTCCAGGATCCCTCCTCGATGTCGGGTGTGGTGAAAATGTAAGTACGCCCGGTGGTGAAGGAGAAGGTCGAGGCGTAATAGAGTCCGTCGTGAAAGCGCAGGCTGCTCGCCCAGGTGCCGCGCCCATAGGCGCTGTTGCCGCGGTTGAGATGGAAGGCGTCGTTGCTCGCGAGGGTGTCGTAGGCGTAGCTCACGAGTTCCCAGTTGAGCAGGTCCGTCGACTTCATGATGGGGAGGCCGGGGCTGAGATGCATCGTCGTGCTGCTCATGTAGTAGGTGTCGCCGACGCGGATGATGGCGGGGTCGGGGACGTCGGCCCAGATGACGGGGTTGTCGGTCGCGTGGCCGTCGAGGGCGTGCAGAAGGGGCGCGACGAGGAGGGCGAGGGAGGCGAGGGCGGGAATCTTCATGTGTAGGGGTGAATGGAATACAGGGTGGGCTTTGGGTTCAGCGGCCGTCCCAGGTGAATTCGCTGCCGGGCTCGAGGGTGAGGTCGCGGGTGACGTCGCCGTAGCGCAGGACGGCTTGCCCGCCGCGGGGAGCGCGGAGGACGGCGGAGACGAGGGCGCCGTCGGCCCAGGTGAGGTCGACCTCGAAGCCGCCGCGCGCGCGCAGGCCGCGCACGGAGCCCTCGGGCCAGGCGGAGGGCAGGGCGGGGAGCAGCTCGATCACGTAGACCCCGG
>JBKHAU010000052.1:0-10395 GCA_046542725.1 Opitutales bacterium | reverse complement strand
CCTCGCCGACTGGCTGAGCGTCTCCTGGAACAGCCACAACCACACGGCCGACCTTGCCGAGTTCGCCAGCTTCGGGCCCGGCAGCGAGACCATTCCCGACTACCACGAAAATTGGGAGCTGCACCACCGTCTGCGCGAGATTCTCGCGATCTGACGGGTCGAACCGGACGGCGGAAGCCGGAGATCCGGCCCGCGAGCCCCGTCAGGCGCGCTCGCTCTTCAGGTCGCGGCCCATGAGGGCGGCAAGCGCACCGGAGAGGTCCTGGCCTTCATAGAGGATACGGTAGATCTGCTCGAGGATTGGAGCCTCGATGCCTTTTTCCGCACAGATCGCATGGAAACAGGCGCAGGTGCGGTAGCCCTCGACGGTCATTTGCCGTTTTTCGATGAGTTCCTCGATGCTCACCCCTTGGGCGAAGAGTTCACCGAAGGTGCGGTTGCGGCTCTCCTGCCCGTTGCAGGTGAGGACGAGGTCGCCGAGCCCCGAAAGCCCGTAAAAGGTCTCGCGCCGCCCCCCGAGGGTCTCGCCCAGCCGCACGAGCTCGTGCAGCGAGCGGGTGAGGAGAGCCGCACGACTGTTGTCCCCCAAGCCAAGTCCATCGCACATGCCCGAGGCGATCGCGTAGACGTTCTTGAGCGAACCTCCCAACTGCACGCCGACGGGGTCGTCGCTCGTGTAGACGCGTAGATTCTGTCCACTCAGCACCTCCTGCAGGCGGCGACTCTGCTCCACCGGGGCGGGCGTGCCCAGCACGAGCGCAGAGGGCTGCCCTTGCGCCACCTGCGAGGCAAAGGTCGGCCCCGAAAGCACGCCATGATGGAAGCCGGGCAGCTCCTCCGCGAGAATGTCGTAGGGCAGCGCGTTGCTCCCGACCTCGAGGCCTTTGCAGAGGGTGATGAACCAGCGCAGGCTCTGCGCCCCCTCGAGCACCTCGCGCGTCTCCCGGCAGACCGAGCGAAGAAACTTCGAGGGGCAGGCGATGATCGCCAGCTCGGCCTCCATCAGGGCGGGACCGAGTTCGGCCGAGATCTGGAGGTCGGCGGGCAGCTCGTAACCGGGCAGGAAACGCGTGTTCTCCCGCTGCGTCGACATCTCCACCGCCTCCTCCACTTCGCGGGGCACGAGGGTCACGGTATGGCCGCGCCGGACAAGTTGGAGGGCCATCGCCGTGCCCCAGGCGCCGGAGGGATAGATGCACACATTCATAGGGTGAGCTCGACCTTGGAGCCGCGTGGAGCGGTGGCAATGCTTGCTTTCACGCCGCCAGATGCCTCATTCCTCCCGGGACCGCATGATTCATCGCTTTTTCCAATGGCGGGCACGCCGCCAACTCGCCCGCCCGCGCTACCGCATCGATCGCCGGCATTACCACGGGCGCTTTCGGGCGGGCTTCGTCAGCCACCTCAAGCAAGCCAACTTCTGGGAGTCCGACCGGGACCCGAAGCTGCGCCGCCGGCGTTGGCGGCGACGCGTACTTCTCGTCCTCGGGGTCGCCCTCCTCCTTTTCCTCCTCTGGGGGCTCTCGGTCAGCGTCGGAGCGTTTCAGGTCTTTTGACAAAGGGCGCCTGGGCGCACACCCTACCTGCGCATGATACCTGCCCCTACCGACCTCCAGCTCGTCGGCGACTTCGTCGCGTTGCGCTGGCCCGATGGCCACGAGGACGTTCTCGCCATGGAGACCCTGCGCGCCGCCTCGCCGAGTGCGGCCAACAAGGGGGAGCCCGACCTCTTCGGGCGCATCCATGGGGCCGATCCACGCACGGCGTTTCCCGGTGTGCGGGTGGAAGGCTGGGAATGGGTCGGCGGATACGCCGTGCGCTTTCTTTTCTCCGACGGACACCAGAGCGGACTTTTCAGCTTCGGCCTGCTGCGCCAACTTGGCGAGGCGGCCGGGGAAGGGGCGAGCAATTGAACGATTGGCCCGCGATCGGGTCTGTTGCCCTGCAGTGTCGGCGATCGCGCCCACCCTCCACCACCCAAATGTCAAGTCCGGCCAGTTTCTCCGAGGATTCCTCCTTCCGACGTTCGATATACTAATAGTCACATGATCAACGGACCCATTTCCCGCACCCTTCTCCTCAGCCTTCTCGTCCTCTCTCCCTGGAGCCTCTGGGCACAAAACCGGGTGCAGCCGACGGCCGAGGAGAAGCGCAACATGCAGCGCGAGACGCGCATCGCGATCGACTTCCTCCAGGACTACCATCTGAAGAAGATGCCCTTCGTCGAGATCGACAGCGCCGAACTGCTGACGAACTACATGCACACGCTCGACGAGCAACGACTCTACTTTCTCGAGTCTGATCACGAGCGGTTTATCGAGCGGTTCGAACGCACCCTCAAGCCGTCCTATCTTTTCGTCGGGGACCTGTTTCCGGCCTTTGAAATCTACAATCTCTACCGCGAGCGGGTGGACAACCGACTCGATTGGGTGGCCGCACGTTTGCAGGAAGACTTCGACCTGCATCAGGACGATGAGATCCAGGTCGACCGCGACGAGCTGCCTTGGCCGGCCTCGGCGGAAGAAGCTGACCGGCTTTGGGAGCAGCGCCTGCGCTACGACCTGATCTCCGAAGTGCTCGAGAACGAGACCCTCGAAAAAGCCAAGGAAAAGATCGCGAAGCGCTACGAACGCCGCCGCAAGTTCATGGGCGAGTTCGAGGTGCATAACGTGCAGGAAACCTTTCTCAGCGCGCTGACGGAGCTCTACGATCCGCACAGCGCCTTTTTCTCTTGGGACAGCGCCCAAGAGTTCGACATCGAAATTTCCAACTCCCTCATCGGCATCGGCGCGCAACTGCGTGACGTCGAGGGCTACTGCGTGGTCGAGCGCGTCCTGCCCGGCGGCCCCGCCGAGCAGAGTGGCCAGATTCACCCCGGCGACCGCATTGTGGCGGTCTCCCAAGGTTCGGAGGAAGAGGCGACCGACGTCGTCGGAATGAAGTTGCGTCGCATCGTGCACATGATTCGCGGGGAGATCGGCACGGCCCTCACCCTGACCATCCAGCCTCCCGGCGGGGAGACCCGACGCAAGGTGGTCCTCAAGCGCGACCGCATCGAACTCGCCGCCAACCTCGCCAGCGCGGAGATCTTCGAAATCCCGCAGGGTGACCGCACGGTGCCGATCGGCGTCATCGAGCTCCCCTCTTTCTACGGCGAAGGCGATCCCGACGGCCTCGGCACGAGCACGAGCGGCGATGTCCTCGAACTCCTCCAGACGCTTGAGTCCTATGGGATCGAGGGTCTCGTGCTCGACCTTCGGCGCAACGGCGGAGGACGCCTCGACGAGGCGGTGCGCCTCACTGGCCTGTTCATCGAAGATGGTCCCGTGGTGATGAAGCGGAGCTTCGATGGCCAGGTCTCGGAGGACTGGGACGAGAACGAGGAAGTGGCCTACGAAGGCCCGCTCGTTGTCCTCACCTCCCGCATGAGCGCCTCCGCCAGCGAGATCATGGCCGGAGCCCTCAAAGCCTATAACCGCGCCGTCGTGGTGGGCGACAAGTCGACCTATGGCAAAGGCACCGTGCAGACCCTCGTCGACCTCGAGAACGTCGCCTCCAATCCGTTCTGGAAGTCGGCCCCAGAGTGGGGCCGCCTCAAGCTCACGATCCAACAGTTTTACCTGCCCGACGGTGACTCCACGCAGGAGAAGGGCGTGCCCTCCGACATCGTTTTTCCCAGCCTCACCGAGTTTCTTATCGAGACCGAGGGCGAGCAGCCCTACGCTCTCGATTGGGATCAGATCCCCGCCATCAGCTTCAACGAGGTGGAGGCCGATTGGGGCAAGCCCGTTGCGACCGTGACCGATACGCTTCTCGGCGAGCTGCGCACCCGCAGTGAGGCACGACGCCTCAGTCTGCCGGAGTTCGAGTTTTTCAATCGCGAGATCGAGTGGCGTCGCGAACGCATTGAGAAGGAGACGTTTTCCCTCAACCTCGAACGGCGCCGCGAACAGAAGGATGCCAACGAGGCGCAAATCGAGGCCTTCGAAAAGGAACGCAAGGAGCTGGGTCGGACGTTGGCCTTCGAGGCCGAGCCGATCGAGCTGACCGTCGCCACCGAGCAGGAGGCCGGCCATCAGGCCAAGCTCGCCGAGACCCCGCTGCCCAACGGCAAGCCGCGCGCCAACCAGCTTTTCCAGAAGGTCTTCTACTACCAGGAGACTCCCGCCAGCGACATCGAGGAAATCTGGATCGAGTACATCAACTACGACGAGATGCTCGACCATGCGGCCGAACTCGCGGAGACCTTCTCCGCCGCGACCGATTACGAAGTCTCCGAGGAGCAGATGACGCAAATCCTCACCCATCTGAAGAACGAGGATCGCCTCGGCGAATTCGACCCCGGAGAGCCCTTCCGTCTAGCCCTCGAGGACGCCCTCACGGAGGAGATGCTGGAGGCAGGCCTGCCTGTCTTCTTCCGCGCCATCGTGGAGCTGGACGACGACATCCTGCGCGAGCGTCCCATCCTCGACGTGCAACTACGCGAGAGCCTGCGGATCACCTCCGACTGGATCGAGCTGACCCGCGGAGAGCCCTCCGAGAGCATCCTCGCCCTTGCCGAAATGGCGGAGGCGAGGGCGGAGAAGCCTGAGACGACAAGCCGCTAAGAGCGTCCCCAGGCCGGTCGCGGAAGGAGCTTACTCTTTGGCGGACACCTTCGCTCGCTCCGAGGCCTGCGGCTTCCCCTGCCGCGGGCCAAAGGCGAGGATGCAGCAGACGACAAAGCTCACCCCGGGTGCCCAGATGAGGGCGTAAAAGGCGCCATCGCGCGCCCCCGCCAAGACTCGCCCGACAAGTCCCAACTCGACGCCGAGGAGGGCCCCCACGACGACAAAGAGACACACCCCCAGGACGGCCCCAGTCGCCACGATGGCCGTCACCATGCCCGCCCAGAGGCGGAACCAGGCGAAGGCCCGACCAGCCGCCGACCAGCGCGTCTCACTCTCACGACGGAGCGGCCCGCCGAGAAAGAGAAGGATCAACACGAGGACCGCCGCCGCGATCCCGAGGCCCCGCGAAAGACCCGGCAGGCGTTCCGCCAGAGCCCCCTCGAAGGGCAGCCAGGGGCCAAGCACGGCAACGAGCGCGAAGAGGCCGAGGAGGCAATCGCCGAGAAGGCGCAGCGGCCCCACCCACCTACGCATCGGTCGACTCCTTCCAAGCGAGTGCCTCCCGCCGGTAGATGCGCACAACATTGCCCACGATCTCGTCCATCCCGCGCCCTTCGGCCGAGACCCCGATGCCCGTCTGCATGTAGATGGGCTCGCGGGCGGCAAGGAGTTCACGCACTCGTGCGGCGGGATCCGCAGTGTTGAGCAAAGGGCGCTTCTGGTTGCCCGAGACACGCCGCAGGATCGTCTCCACACTGGCAAAAAGGCACACCACGACTCCACGCTCGAGGAGCATCTCCCGGCGTCCCGGCGGAATCGGCAAACCTCCACCGCAGGCCACCACACAGCCCCGCGCCGGGTGCCCGTCGCGGAGAAACGCGGCCTCCAGTTCTCGAAAATGCGCCTCGCCCTGCGCCGCGAAGATATCGCGGATCGATCGGCCCTCCCGCTGCTCGATGGCTTGATCCGAGTCGATGAACTCATGGTGAAGGACGCGGGCTGCCTGTCGACCCACCGCGCTCTTTCCCACGCCCATGAAGCCAATAAGGTAGAGGTTGGGCCCAAGCGTCTCCATCGCGAAGAAACGTCCTGCCTCCCCCTGACGGGTGCAACTGCAAACATGATTGCCACCCCTCGGAACGCGATCGAGCCTCCCCACCCTCATGACCGCCCTCTGCTCCCCTCCAGCCTCGGCTACCTCCCGCACGGTATGGTGGCAGGTCCTCCGCTCGCTGCCGGGTGAGACCTGGCGAGAGGTGCGAGCACATCCCTGGGCGCTGTTGGGAACGCTCGTCCTCGGCCTCGCCGCGGCCTCGGTCCTCATCCCCGTGGAGCAGTCCTGGCAGGCAGCGCACGCCGTTGCCCAGCCCGGGACCGTCCTCCACATCCTCGCAGAGTATGCCAGCTGGTGGGGAAAACTGGAAAACGGGGTCGGCCTCATCCTCCTCGGCTGGCTTGCGGTCGACCTCTCAGGCCGGCGTGCGTGCGGCCAGCGGACCGTCATCACCGTCCTCTGGGCCCAGCTCGTGGCCGGTGTGCTGGTGAACCTCGCGAAGGTCGGTTTCGGCCGTCCTCGCCCACGCTACGAGGCGCCCGACGGCTTCTTTGGGCCATCGCTCGACTACGCCTTCCAGTCCTTTCCCTCCGGGCACACCACCGCCGCCTTTGCCCTCGCCGCTACCCTCGGCACGTTCTTTCCCCGCGGGCTTCCGCTTTTCCTGCTCTATGCGGGTCTCGTCGGCTGGTCGCGGGTGGCGCTCTACGTGCATCACCCCTCCGATGTGGTGATGGGAGCGGCGCTCGGCTGTGCCTGTGGGGTTCTCTGCGCGCGGGCCGGCCGCCGCGCTAGCGCGCAGCTCGCTGCCACACTTCCAGCTCGACCCAGCTGAAACGCGCGAGATTGAGACCGCGTACGACCTGCACCTCCCAGCCCGGAGGCGGATTGGCGGGCAGCGCCTCGACCCAGGCGACCGGCTGGACAGCGCTCTCGTCGCCCTTCCAGACAAGCGCCAGCAAGTCGCCGTCGCGCCATTCGCGGCGCTGCACCACGATGACCTGAGCACCGCTCGCGGGCAGGTCGCGGGCGAGGGCGGGCCAGTCCGCCTCCTCTGGAAAACTCCAGAAACGGCCCGTGTAGAAGACCAGACTCGGCTCCCGGTAGCCGATGCCCCATGCCTCCCCGAGGCGTTCGTGGGTGACGATCTCGCCCAGTTCGACGCTCGCCGCGGCTTCACGGAGGGAACGTCCGAGGCCACCGAAACCGACCGCGAGTAGCAGGACACCCGTCCCGAGGAGGGCCCACTTCTGCCGGGCCAAACCCCACTGCAGGATGACGAGTGCGGCGAGGATGAGCGCGGCAGAGGCGAAGACAAAGCGCAGCGGGGCGGCCGCCGCAGGAGGGTTGCCCCCCACCGCAAGGACCACGCATGCCACCGCGAGGACGCCGAAGACGCCCCCGAGTGCTTTCCAGAACCACCCGCGCGCGAGCTCATCAGGACGCAGGTAAGCAAAAATGAGAAGGAGCGCCCCGCCATAACCCGGCAGGATGTAGTGCGGCAACTGCGTCTGGTAGAAAGTAAACAGGATCACCGGAGCGAGCAGCCAGAGAAGGAGAAAGCGCCCCCGCCGCGGGTCCCGCCAGCCGCGAGCGAGGGAGCGGGGCAACCACCCCGCCCACGGAAAGAGAAAAAGAAAGATGACGAGGTAAAAGAACGGGTTCCAGGTGCGCCCATGGAAGCTCTCGAAGCCGCGTTCGACGACATGCCGCTCCATCCCCTGGTTCCAGAAGAGTCCCTCGGTCGCCCAGAGTGCCGGCAGTCCCCAGGCGGCGATGAGCCCCAGGCAGAGAATTGCCCCCAAAAACCACTCTGTCCAACGGAACGCCCAGCGGTGACCGGCCCGCCCGAGGAGCGCAAAGAGCAACCAGGTGAGGAGCGGGACAAAAAACGCGATCGGCCCCTTCGCGAGAAAGCCGAGAGCCTGGCTGAGCCACAGCGCCCACCACCAACGCCGCGCGCTCGATCGCTCGACGAGCAGCTGCCAGAGGCTCCATTGGGAGACGAGCACAGCGAGCACCATCGGCATGTCGGCGAGCGCGATGCGCCCGTGGATGAGCACCTGCAGACAGGTCAACCAGGCGGCGGCGGCCCACCAGCCCACGCCGCGGTCAAAGAGGCGCGAACCCCACGCAAAGAGCACTCCCGCGCAGGCCAGGGCAGCCAGCAGGGAGTGCAGCCGCGCGCCGAACTCATGCTGACCGAGGACGGTGTAGTGCAGCCGCATCCACCAGTAAGTGAGGGGCGGCTTATCGAAGCGGTACTCGTCATTGAAATAGGGCACGACCCATTCGCCGCGTTCGATCATCTCTACCGTGGCATGGGCAAAGCGCGGCTCGTCCCGGTCCACGATGGGCAGCGTCGCGAGCCCCGGCAGAAGGGTGGCCAGCCCCAGAAGGAGCAGCGAGATCCACGGCCACCATCGCCCCGGAGGACACCACCAGCTCTCAGCATGCATCACGGCGAACGATGCCACGCCGCCCCGTCAGGTCAATCCATCGCCCGGCGGGGCCCGGGAGTTGCCTCCCGGCGGTCTTCCGCCTACCCTGCGGACGTGACGCATTCGCCCCGCTCCCCTCTCGCTTCCCCGCCCACGAGCGAAGCCTTTCGCTACCTCCCCGCAGACCAGGAAAGCGGCACCGTCGAGCGCTGGGGGCGCGAGTTCGACCCTATGCCCGAGACCCTTACACGCCGCCCTTCGCATGCGGATGCGGTCGTAGAGTGGGTCGTGCGCGCGCTCGCGGAGGACGCCGTCGTGGCCTCGGTGACCCTCCACCATCATGCCGCCGACCGCGTTCTCGGCTGCAGCCTGTGGGTCGCACCCCCTTTCCGGGCCCGCGGCCACGGGCGTGCGATTGGCCGGGAACTGCTCGACTGGGCCTTCGCCGCCGGCGTGCGCCGCGTCGAGACCGCTCACTACGCGGAGGACCTGACCGCCGGTCGCCTCGCCGAGCGTCTCGGCCTTCTTCCCGAGGGCGTGCAACGTGGCGCCCTGCTCGACGCCCAAGGCACCGCGCGTGACCTCGCCCATTGGGGACTTCTCGCCTCCGACCGGTGACGGCCGGAGCCTCTTTCCCGGGCGCTTCTTGCGTCCGCTCCGCGCCCCTCTAATGTCGGGGTATGCAAAAGGGAATCGTCCCGGCGTCGATCAAGGGCGTCATGCCCACGTCCAACGGCTGTGCCATCTTTCTTGGTCCCGAGGACAAGACCTTTATCATCTACGTGGACCCGGGTATCGGGAGCACGATCTCGATGATCATCAACGACGTGAAGCGCGAGCGCCCGATGACGCACGAACTCATCGGCCATGTCTTCGCGGCCTTCGGGATCGAGCTTCAGCGGGTGGTCATCAACGATGTTTCGAACAGCACCTTCTTTGCCCGCGTCATCCTTCGGATGGAAAACGAGGTGACGCAGAAGATCGCCGAGATCGATGCCCGCCCGAGCGATTCCATCGCCCTCGCCCTCCACCACAAAAAACCGCTCTTCGTCCACCAATCCGTTCTCGATCAGGTGGAAGATGTGACCGAGCTGCTCGACCGTATCCTGCGCGAACAAGGCAAGAGTGGCGGCGACCTCTCAGAGGAAGAAGACGAGGATTAGCTCGCGCCGCACCGGGCCGACGCTTTTTTACTGTCTGACGTGAGCCCTGCCTGCGTCCCCCAGCATCCGCTGCCTGCCACCCTCGTGCCAGGTCAGGTACCTTCTGCGCTGGCTCCCATGCAGGACGTCACCACTCTCCCCTTTATGCGGGTGATGGCGCGCTACGGCGCCCCGGACTACTTTTTCACGGAGTATTTCCGCGTCCACCCGCAGTCGCGGCCAGAAACTCACATTGTCGAAAGCCTCGCGCAAATCGGCCCGCAGTTCCCGATTTTTGCGCAGATCATCGGGGAGGACATTCCGGCCATCGAGCGCACGATGGCCGCCCTCCAGCGATACCCGATCGCCGGCATCGACCTCAATCTCGGCTGTCCCGCCCCCAAGGTGTACAAGAAGAACGTGGGCGGTGGACTGCTCCGCGATCCAGCACGCATCGACCGTCTCCTGGGTGCCATGCGGGCGGCCACCTCCGGCCGCTTCACTGTCAAGATGCGACTGGGCTTTGAATCCACCGAGCACTTCGAGGAACTCCTCGAGATCATCGCCGGTCACCCCGTCGACTTGGTCTCAGTCCACGGCCGCACGGTGAAACAAATGTATCGGGGCGAGGTGGACTACGCGCTCATTGCCCGCGCCAAGGCGCGCCTGCGCTGCCCCGTTTTCGCCAATGGCAACATCACCTCGGTCGCGGTCGGGGCCGCAGTGCGCCGCCGTGCCGGCGTCGACGGGCTGATGATCGGCCGCAGTGCCATTCGCAATCCCTGGATCTTTCGTCAATGGCGCGAATGGCAGGGCGGCGAGACCGTGTTTCAACCGCGCCTCCGCGATGTGCGGGCCTACGTCGACGACCTCTGGCAGGCCTTCGCGAAGCCAGAGGTGCCCGACCGCCTGCAAGCCAACTTCATGAAGAAGTTTCTCAACTTCGTGGGCCAGGGAGTCGATCCCGCGGGCGCTTTTCTCAAGACCATGCGCCGAGCCCGCGATCGAGACGATCTTTTGTCCATTTGCGACCACTGGATGCTCGCCGACGGACGCGCCGACCAGCTCTTCGCCGACGAACCCTATGCGGGGGTCGTGGCGCGGCCCAACCACGAGGGTCCCGGACACGATACCCTGTTGGCTCCCTG
>JBKHAU010000051.1:0-10406 GCA_046542725.1 Opitutales bacterium | reverse complement strand
GGGCCAAGGTTCTCTCGAGCGGCGCGCTGCGCTTCGCCTTCGAGCGGGTGGAGGGCTCGCGCTGGTGGCTCCGTGGGCGCGTCGCGGTGCTCCCAGGGTTCCTCCGCGGTGCCGCCGTGTGGGGGGCAGGCCGGTTCCTCGGCCGGGTGCGTGACGACGACCTCGCGGCCGGCTGGATCGAACTCGAGGAGAAGATCGCGGAGGCGCCCGCCGCCGGGGATAACCTTGCCCTCGTGACGGGCGAAGAAGCCCCCGTGCTCGCCGCTCGTCTCCTCACCCGGACCTCGCGGGGCGGCGTTCTGCCGGTGGGCGAACTGCGCATCGGCACGACCCGCGGGACCAACGCCCTGCTCGAGGGCAAGGGGGCGCGCGTCGGCCTCGTCATGACGCGGGGGTTTGGCGACCTGCCGCGCATCCGCGACCAGAAACGTCCGGAACTCTTTGCCCGGGTGGCGCAGCCGCGGGTGGGACTCGACCTGCAGGTCTGGGAGGTCCCGGGCCGGCTCGCGGCCGACGGGCGGGAGATCGAGCCGCTCGACGGGCGGGCGGTGGTGCGCGCAGTCGCGGAGGCGCGGGAGGCGGGTTGTGAGGCGATCGCGGTCTCGCTCCTGCACGCGCACCTCAACGGGACGCACGAAGCCGCGGTATGCGCCGCCTTCCGCGCGGCGGGCTTTCGCTATGTCGTGGGTTCGGCCGAACTGCGCCCCTTCATTCACTACCTGAACCGAACCGAGACGGCGGCGGTCGACGCCACCCTCGGGCCGATCCTCGAGGCCTATCTCGAGGCGATCGCCGAGGAGGCCCCGAAGGCGCGGCTCTTTGTCATGACAAGCGGGGGCGGACTGAGCGCGCGCGCCCAGTTTCGCGCCAAGGACAGCCTCCTCAGCGGGCCCGCCGGGGGCGTGGCAGGAGCGGCGGCTGAGGCGCGCAAGCTCGGACTCGAACAGATCATCACCTTCGACATGGGTGGCACGAGCACCGATGTAGCGCGCTGGGCCGGCGACTTCAGTTTTCAGGAGGTGCAGACAGTGGGGCCCGCGCGGGTCCTTGCGCGCAGTGTGCGGATCGAAACGGTGGCCGCGGGCGGAGGCTCGATCTGCCGCGTCGAGGATGGCCGCCTCCTCGTCGGCCCGGAGAGCGCGAGCGCGGATCCCGGCCCGGCCTGCTACGGCGGGGGCGGCCCGCTAACCGTCACGGATGTCAATCTCCTCCTCGGCCGGCTCGACCCCGAGGCGTTTTCCATTCCCATCGATTTGGACGCGGCGGAGCGCGCGCTGAAGGCTGAAGCGGCCAAGCTCCCGGCCGGCACCCGCCGCGAGGAACTGCTCGAGGGCTGGCTCTCGGTGGCCAACCTGCGCATGGCCCAGGCGATTCGCCAGATCAGTGTGGGGGAGGGCTACGATCCGCCGGCGCATGCCCTTGTCGCCTTCGGTGGGGCAGGGGGCCTGCATGCCTGCAGCGTGGCCGAGCTGCTTGGCATGCGCTCGGTCGTGTTTCCCCACAGTGCGGGACTGCTGAGCGCTGAGGGCATCGCCGAGGCTACCCTGGAGACGATCGCCGAGCGCCAGCTCCTGCGGCCCCTCGACGGGCTCGCCGATGAGCTCGCGGTCTTGCGCGCGGCGCTGCTCGAGGAGGCCACGGGCGCGCTTTCGGCCCACGGAGTGCCGCCCCCTGAACAGGTCGTGCTCGAGGCCAGCGTCGACCTGCGCCTGCGCGGGCAGGAGTCGACCCTCACCGTGCCCTGGGGCGAAGAGGACGCCTCGACCGCTGGGCTGGCGGCAGCCTTCGCCGCCCGTTTTGCGAGCATCTTCGGTTATCGGCCCGAGGGGCGGGAACTCGAAGTCGCGACGGCGCGGCTGCGCCTCGGGGCGCGCAAGGCGACTCCGGAGCGCGAGACGTTTCCGGGAAATGGGCCGCCCGGCGCATCCGCTCGCCAGCGTTCCGCGGTGGTCGCCGGAGAGCCCTGCGAGATCGACTTTTACGAGCGCGAAGCATTGCGGCCGGGAGATCGTCTGCCGGGCCCGGCGGTGGTGGCCGACGCCTTCAGCACGCTCTTTGTCGCGCCGGGCTGGGAGGCGGTGGTGGGAGACCGGCGTACCCTGCGCCTCGTGCGCGGGGCGCAGGAGCCTCGAGGGGGCGAAGAGGCGAGCACGCGCCCGGCCGTGGTGCAGCGCGAACTGCTGCTCCACCGGCTCTACGGGATGGTCGGGGAAATGGGGGAACAACTGCGCCGCACGGCCCTCTCGGCCAACATCCGCGAGCGCCTCGACTTTTCCTGCGCGTTGCTCGACGCCGAGGGGCGCCTCCTCATCAACGCGCCCCACATTCCCGTTCACCTCGGCGCCCTCGGCGAGTGTGTGCGGGCGGTCCTGCGGCGTCGGCCGCTGCGCGAGGGCGATGTCATCCTCACCAACCATCCGGGCTACGGCGGGTCCCATCTGCCGGATGTCACGCTCCTGCAAGGCGTCTTCATCGAAGGTCGCCTGCTCGCCATCCTCGCCAACCGGGCACACCACGCGGAATGGGGCGGCCGCCGTCCTGGCTCGATGCCGACGGAGGCGAAGCGGCTCGTCGAGGAAGGGGTGGTCTTCACCCCGCAGCTTCTTTTTGATCGCGGCGTGGCCGATTGGGCGGGTGTCGAACGGGCCCTGCGCGAAGCCCCCTTTCCCTCCCGTGCGGTGGCCGAGAATCTCGCTGACCTGCATGCCCAGGTGGCCGCCCTGCGGGCGGGGGCCGACGGTCTCACACGGCTCGCCGGTGAGGTCGGCGAGGCGGCCGTGTGTCGCTTTCTGGGGGAGGCGGGGGGACTCGCGGGGGGCATCGCGCGGCGGGTGCTGACGGCCCTTCCCGACCTCGACCGCACGGTGCGCGACACGCTCGACGACGGCACGCCGCTGGCGGTGCGGGTGGTGTTGCGGAAAGGAAGGCTGCGGATCGATTTTTCCGGCACCGGCGCGGTCCACCCCGGGAATCTCAACGCCACGCCCGCGATCGTGCGCAGTGCCGTGCTGTATATCGTACGCCTCCTCGTCGACGAGCCTGTCCCGCTCAATGAAGGTCTGCTCGAGGACGTCGATATCGTCCTGCCCGAGGGGCTGCTCAATCCGCCCTTTGTCGACGATCCGGCGCAGTGCCCGGCCGTCGTCGGAGGCAATGTCGAGACGAGCCAGCGGGTCGTCGATCTGCTCGCTGAGGCCCTCGGCCTCTGCGCCCATGGTCCCGGCACGATGAACAACGTGCTCTTCGGGGGCGCGGGTTTCGGCTACTACGAGACCATCGGCGGAGGGGCCGGCGCCGGTCCCGGCATCGCTGGCGGTAGCGGCCTCCATGTCCACATGACCAACACCGCGATGACCGATCCCGAGGTCCTCGAACAGCGCTTTCCCGTGCGGCTTTGGCAGTTCGCCTACCGGGCGGGCTCCGGCGGGGCCGGGCGCTGGTCCGGCGGCGACGGGCTCGTGCGCGAGTATGAGTGGCTCGCGCCCATGAGTGTCTCCCTCCTCACGCAGCGGCGCGCTGCCGGTCCCCGTGGGGCGGAGGGCGGCCAGTGCGGACAGCCGGGTGCGCAGTGGCAGCGTCTGCCCGGCGAGACCGCGCAGGCCCGCCTCTCCGGCATCCACTCCTGGGAGGCGGAGCCCGGCGAGCGCCTGCGCCTCGAGACGCCCGGCGGCGGGGGATGGGGAGCACCCGCCCGCCCCGAGTTCCGCCGTTCTCAGGAGTGATTTTCCGTCATCGGCAAGCGCGTGGGCGCTCGACCAGACCCCGGTTGTCTCACCCCCATTGCGCACCCGTGCAGGAGGAAAGAAGCGAGAGTGAGTCCGGGAGCGCCGACGTCCCCGTCGGCATGGAGACTCGGGCTGTCGCCTCCCGGTTCGGACGAGGCCCAATCCGCGTCGACCTCGCTGACGAAGCGCGTGCGGGTTGAGCGCAGAAACTGGCCCTGAGCCGAGTGCCGCCGCAGGCTCGGTCAGGCGCGTGTTCTCCCCGACAGCGTCACTCTTTCGCATCTTCCGCCAGCAGAGAGGGGCACCCGCCTGGCGTTGACGCGTCAACCCATCCGGCACGCTTCTATTTGCCAGGTGGCACGGCTTCTCTACGAGTCTTCGTCCACCGTCCATTTTCGCGCATTCTCTCAGGCTTATGAACCTCGATCTCTCACAATTCGATTTCAACGTCGCGACACTGGGACCGTGCCAGGTGCCCAGCCCGCTGGTGGGTGAGCGGCTCCGCTTTGTCGGCGATGATGAACGGATCGTCGTCGTCAGCGAATTGAAGGCGATCGCCGCCTACCAGGAGAGACTGGGGGCCGTCCCGTCGATGGAGACCGCGGGGCCGAGAGCGAGCGTCTTTCACCCGCATTATCTCTCGCGGGCCGCGGTCGTCACCTGCGGGGGCCTGTGTCCGGGGTTGAACTCCGTCATCAAGGGGGTGGTGGAAACGCTCAACCAGGAATACGGGATCAAGGATGTATTTGGAATCCCTTACGGCTACGCCGGCCTGGCCGATCCGAAGACCTTTCCCCCCGTCATGCTGGACGCGGACAAGGTGGACACGATCCACATGGATGGCGGTTCCATTCTGGGGACCTCGAGGGGAAGCCAGTGCGTCGAACAAATGGTCCAGAATCTGGTCAACATGCGCATCAACATGCTCTTCACGATCGGCGGCGACGGCACCCTCAAGGGAGCCTCGGCGATCGCGAGGGAGATCAAGCGGCGCGGCCTCGAAATCTCGGTCGTCGGCGTACCCAAAACGGTCGACAACGATCTGCAGTTCGTCGGGAGCACTTTCGGCTTTGAGAGCGCGGTCTACCAGTCGACCCCGGTGATCACCGCCGCGCATGCCGAGGCGCGTTCGGTCTACAATGGTCTCGGCATCGTCAAACTCATGGGGCGAGACTCGGGCTTCATCTCTGCCCACGCCACGCTCGCGAACCCCGTCGTCAACTTCTGCCTCATCCCGGAAGACGATTGGGATCTGGAAGGGCCCAACGGTTTGCTGGAAGCGGTCGAGCGGCGCTTTCGCCGCAAGTCGCATGCCGTCATCGCCGTCGCGGAGGGCTCCGGGCAATCCAACTTCGTGGACCGGCCCGAGGAAAGGGATGCCTCAGGCAACATCCTGAAGCACGACATCGGGACCTTTCTCTGTGAGCGCTTCTAAGCCTACTTTGCGGAGCGCGGCATCCGCATGTCGTTGAAGTATTTCGACCCGAGTTATTCGATTCGCAGTGTCGCTGCCTCCGGCACGGACCAGATCCTCTGTCACCGCCTCGCCGAATACGCTGTGCATGCCGCCATGGCGGGAAAGACCGACATGGTCATCGGATACTGGAACCGCAGTTTTGTGAACGTGCCCATCCCCGTGGCGACCTACGAGCGCCAAAAAATAGACATCAATGGATCGCTCTGGCGGTCCGTCCTGGCCTGCACCGGGCAGGAAAAGTATTTCCATCGGGACCAGGCCAGTGCCCGCCCCTGAGACTTCCGGCGCCAGCGGACAGCGGACGACGCTACCGCGGCCCGAAGAACCCGAGGAGGATGCTGAGGGCGGTGGCGAGCCAGCCGTCGTCGGTGTCTTCGTCGTCATCGTTGGCGAGGTCCCGTTCGGTGCGCTCCTCGAGTTCGCGGAGGCTGCGGAAGAACCGGTCGCGGTCGGCCGCGAAGATGTCGGCGGCGAGCACCTTGTCATCCCAGCGCAGTTCGCAGGCCGCGGGCTCGGACCACTGGGTCGTCCGTTCGTCGCGATGGTAGCGAAACTCGACGGTGTGATTGGAACGGGTGCGGAAGCGGCGGTGTGGCGTCTGGCGCAGGGTCCAGCCCCAGCCGAGGAACTCGTCGTTGACCCAGTAGCGCTCGAGCCCGAACCAGCGGAGACGCGCCCGCACGGTGTAGAGCGTCGCCGGCACGGGGATCTCGGCGTTGAAGTCCTGGAAAACGGCGTGCCAGGACACGGTCATGTCCGGCTTCGCGGGCGAGGGAGGCGCAAGCGAGGGTGAACCATTCATCGTTCGTTCTGATCTCGATAAGCGAAAAGCCGACGCGCGCAAGTGCGGGCGTGCAATCCGAGGATTGTCATCGGCCCATCCTTGCGCCTCTCATCGCGGAAACCATTCTTCCTCCTTCCCCGTGCGCCCGACCTACCATACGACCGATGCCTTTGGCATGACGCGGATCTGTCCTGACCCGGACGGATTGCGCGAGGTGCTCGAATCGCTCGAGGAGGCGGAGGAGGCAGACTTTCCGGACGTGAGCCTGATCCATGTGAGCGGCTGGACGATCACCGTGGACATCCGCTGGACAGCCGTGCTGGAGCGGATGCAGCCGCCCGAGGCACCGCTGCGGCTGATCCGTCTGGAGGGCCTGGCCGATGCGCTCGCGCTCTGGCTCCTCCTCGCGCGGGGCGATCTCGAAGCAGTTCTCCAACTTCCCTGGGCCGAACCGCAGGACTGAAGAAAACGCCATGTTGCCCGCCTGCCTGACGACCCTGCTCTGGAGCTTCTGCGCGGTGGCCTCGCGCCGCTCAGTGGAGCAGTTGGGGGAAAATGCGGCCAACTTCTGGCGCATCCTGCTCGCCGTCGCGGTGCTCGGTCTGGTGAGCCACCTCAACGGCATCGCCTTCCACGCCGAGGCCTTCGGTTTTCTCTTTCTCAGCGGGCTGGTCGGCTTTGGGCTGGGCGACCTCGGGCTCTACTATGCGCTCTCCCGACTGGGGTCCCGACTGACCTTGCTGCTGGCGCAGTGCGGGGCCGTCCCGATCGCGTTTTTTCTCGAATGGCAATGGCTCGGGACGACGCTGCGCTGGGGGCAGGCGGGAGCGGTGCTCGTCGTCCTCTCCGGCATCACGCTCGCCCTTCTCCCGCGGCGCGGGGAACTCCCGGAAGGCGCCGGGCGCCGCTTCTGGGCGGGGGTCGGCTTTGGCGTCGTCGCAGCCATCGGGCAGGGCGCGGGTGGGGTCTTCAGCCGTCTTGCCTACGAGGCGCAGGGCACCTTCGAGCGGGGTGGAGGAAGCGTCCTGGAGAATATCTTCGTGGGGGCGCAGGCCGGCTACCAGCGCCTCCTTGGCGGATTCCTCATCATCGCGCTGGCGTTTGCCTGGGACCGCTGGAGGAGCCTCGGTCGGGTGGGGCCGATCCTGCCGCGGGCGGGCGACTCGCGCCAAGTGAAGACTGGCTGGGTGGCGCTCAACGCCTTTTCCGGACCGATCCTCGGCGTGGCCCTCTTTCAATGGGCCCTCACGACCACCCCGGCCGCCATCGTGCAGTCGATCGTCGCCCTCACGCCCATCGTGGTCATCCCCATGGCCTGGCTCATGGAGGGCGACCGCCCGCGACCGCGCGCGCTCGTCGGGGCGGCCGTCGCGGTGGCCGGCGTGATTCTCCTCGCCCTCGTGTAGGCGGTGGCCTGGGCTGGGTCGCATGGACGGAGATGATGCAGTCTTCACGCACCCCATCACGGTGCGGTGGGGCGACACGGGCCTGCGCGGCCGTCTCAAGCCTGCCGCCTGGCTCGACTTCTGCATGGAGGCAGCCGATGCGCACGCGCGGGGCTTCGGCTTCGCGATGGATGACGTGGCGCGGCGTGGCTTTCACTGGGTGATGTTGCGCTACCGCCTGGAGTTTTCCGGCACCGCCCACGCGCGGGATGAGCTCGTCGTCGAGACGTGGGCCCGGGGCGTGAGCCGGCTCTTTGCGCGGCGCGACTACCGTTTCCGCCGGGCCGACGGTACTCTCCTGGGCCGCGGCACGACGGCCTGGCTGCTCGTGCGGCAAGAGAATTTTCGCCCCGTGCGCCCCGAGACGCACCTCGAGACCTTTCCGATGCGAACGGAGGTGGCCTATCTCGAAGACACCACCGCGATGACGGAAGCGGACCTCGCGGGTGGGTGGACGCAGACCCATCGCGTGGAACGCGACGAGATCGACCTGCTCGGGCATGTTTCCAATCCTCACTACATTCGCTGGGCGGTGGAGGCGCTGCCCGAAGACGTCTGGAAACAGGGCCGGCTCGCCGCCCTCGATATCGACTTTCTCGCCATGGCCTTCCACGGCGACGCCATCGAGGTGCGTACCGCCGAGCGCCCGGCGCACGGCGAGGAGCGTGTTTTCGACCATGAACTGCGCCGGCCGGGGGAGGTGAAAGTGCTCACCCGCCTGCGCACGCGCTGGATCGTCGGAGAGCCGGAAACCGAGGTCTTCGGCGCTTGAGGCGGCAGCGGCGAGGCTTCGCCGCCGGGTGACACCTCGAAGCAGGCGCGTTGCCTCCTCTCGGAATCGACCCGCTAGCGGGTATGGCGAAAGCCTTGCCCTCGGCATAACCGTCTTGCAACTTCGGGACATGGATCTCGCCGAGAAAGCCGCCCGCATCGAGGAGGATTTTGGATACCTGCCGGATCCGCAGGAGCGTTTTCAGTACCTCGTCGACCTCAGCGCCGATGCCCCGGGGCTGGAGGAGGCGGAACGGACGGAGGCCAATCGCGTGGCCGGTTGCGTCTCAGCCGTCTGGGTCGTCGCCGAGGGACGGGAGGGGCGCGTGCAGTATCGCTTCGAGGCCGACTCGCCCATCGTCCAGGCCCTCGCCTGGGCACTGGCGGACTTCTATGGCGGCCACACCGCGGAGGAAATCGTGGCGACCCCACCGGCGTTTTTCGATCGCCTGCGCCTCGTCGACGCCCTGACGGAGAACCGGCAGCGCGGACTGCAGGCGTTGATCGCGCGTTTTCAACGTCTGGCAGTCGAAGCGGTCGCTTGAAAGGCTCATGCTCTGCGACGCCCACAACCACCTTCACGATGCGCGCCTCGACGGCCTGAAGCGGGGTGGGGTGCTCGCCGAGCTGATGCGTTTCGGCCTCCATCACAGTGTGGTCAATGGCACCTCGCCAGCGGACTGGGGGGCGGTGGCGACTCTCGCGGAAGCCTTTCCCCGGGTCATCATCCCCAGTTTCGGGGTGCATCCCTGGAAGGCAGCGGAGGTGGAGGATGGCTACGCCGACGGGTTGCAGCGCCACCTCGATGCCGCCAAGGGGCCCGTCGGTGTGGGCGAGATCGGCCTCGACCGCTGGATCGAGGAGCCCGACGTGGCGCGGCAGGAGGCTGTTTTTCGGGCCCAGTTGCAGATTGCGGCCGAGCGCAATCTTCCGGTCACGATCCATTGCCTGCGCGCTTGGGGACCGCTCATGGAGGTGCTTCAGGACGCGCCCTTACCGGAGCGCGGTTTTCTCATCCATTCCGTCGGCGCCTCGCCCGAGATGATCGAACAGCTTGCGAAGCTGGGGGCCTATTTCTCCGTCTCGGGTCCCTTCGCCGATCCGAAGAAGAAAAAATTCCAGCGCGCCCTGCGCGCCATCCCCGAGGACCGCCTGCTCATCGAGACCGACGCGCCCGACATGCTCGGGCCACCGGAATACCGCCTCGCGCAGGTCAGGGACCCACGCACTGGCGAGGAACTGTGCCACCCCTTCAACCTGCTCGCGAACTACGTCTTCGTGCGGGAGTTTCTCGCGCTCAGCGACGAGGCGCTGATCTCAAGCGTCCACGCCAACTTCACGCGCTTCTTCCTCGACGACTGAGGAGGCGGTGCGGTCGGTTCCGGTCCGCTCGGCGAGGACCAGACGGATGGCCTCCGCGGCGAGCATGAAGCCGAAGATGCCGGTGATGTGGGTGGCCGTGCCAAAGCCACTGGCGCAGTTGAGGCGCAGTTCCGAGCCGGCCTCGCGGGTGGCGCAGACGGAGCCGTCGCTCTGCGGATAGACGGGGAGTTCGTCGGAGTAGACGCAGGGGATTTTCCACTTCTGACGACGATGCACGGGAAAGCCGTGCTCCCGGCGGAGGCGCTTGCGCACGAGGAGGAGGAGCGGGTCGTTGCGCGTGCGGGAGAGGTCGTCCACGCCGATCCGGGTGGGGTCGATGCGCCCGCCAGCGCCACCGCTGGTCACCACCGGAAGACCCCTTCGACGGCACTCGGAGAGGAGGAGGCACTTGTTCGTGCGGTCGTCGATCGCGTCGACAACCACGTCGCAAGGCGCTTCCAGCAGCGCGTCGGCAGAGCGTGCCGTGAAAAATTGAATACGCTCTTCGATTTCGATCGAGGGATGGATGGCCCGGCAGCGTTCGGCGAGCACGCGTGCCTTTGGCTGGCCGATGGCGCCCTCCAGGGCATGGATCTGGCGGTTGGTGTTGCTCACGCAGACGTCGTCGAAGTCGACCAGGCGGAGCCGCCCGACCCCCGATCGGGCAAGCGCTTCGACCGTCCAGGAGCCCACGCCTCCAAGGCCCACAACCGTTATCGTGGCGTCGCGCAGACGTTTCTGCCCAGCCACGCCATAGAGGCGGGCGAGGGCATTGAAGCGGGCATCGTAGTCTGAATCTGACATGCAGGCAGTATTTTCACGAGTCGCGGTCGACCCAGGCA
>JBKHAU010000050.1:0-10434 GCA_046542725.1 Opitutales bacterium | reverse complement strand
ACGGTCGCGGCCGTCGTCATGAGGACCGGGCGCAGGCGCACGAGGGCGGCCTCGCGCACGGCGGCGAGCTTGGTGTGGCCCTGGCGCTGCAATTCGTTGGCGAACTCGACGATGAGGATGCCGTTTTTCGAGACCAGGCCGATGAGGGTGACAAGGCCGACCTGGGAGTAGATGTTCACGCTTGTCGTCCAGCCGTCCGTCCAAAACGGAACGTTCGGATTCGGCATCTTGAGAAACATGAAGATGCTGGCCCCGAACATCGCGAGGGGGAAAGACCCGAAGATGATGACGAAGGGGTCACGGAAGCTGTTGAACTGGGCGGCGAGGACGAGGTAGATGAGCGCGAGGGCGAGTCCCATCATCGCGACGAAGGAGGCCCCCGTGTCATTGCGCAGCTGGCGCGACTCCCCGCGGTAGTCGAGGACGTAGCCCTCGGGGAGGATCTTTGCGGCTTCCTCTTCCATGAAGGCCAGGGCCTGGTTGAGGGGACGAATGGGCACGCCGGAGAGGGTCACGGCGTTGAGCTGCTGCATGCGGTTGAGGGCCCGCGGCTGCACCTTGGTCTCGATCGTCGCGATCGTGCTCAGGGGGATCAGTTGCCCGCCGGGTCCGGTCACGTAGATGTTCTCCAGCTGCTCGGGGTTGAGGCGCTCGACGCGCTCGACCTGGGGGATCACCTTGTAGCTGTAGCCCTCGATGTTGAACCGGTTGACGTAGCCTCCGCCGAGCATCGAGCCGAGATCGGCCCCGACCGAGCGCATGTTGAGGCCCATCGAGGCGACCTTCTCGCGGTCGATGACAATCTCCGAGACGGGCTGGTCGATCTTCGTGTCGATCGTCGGGGGGAAGGCAAACATGCCGCTTTGCGCTGCGATGCCTTGCAGCTCTTGGGCATACTCGAGGATTTCCTCCGGCTGCGCGGTGGAGGAGATGACGAACTCGAAGGCGAAGTTCGACCCCCCCGGCAGGGCCGCCGGGGTGATCGCAAAAAGGTCTACCGGGGCGACGTCCGCGAGCTTGCCCTGAACCTCCTGGTGGATGGGGAAGATGCTGCGCTCGCGCTCGCCCCAAGGAGCGACCACCATGCCGCTGAAGCCACCACCCGGGGTGGTGAACTGGAAGGAGAAACGGGTTTCGGGGATGCTGAAGAAGATGTCGTTGACGGCTTCGGCCGCCGCCGAAGTGACCTCGAGGGACGAGTTGGCCGGAGTGTCGAGGATCGTGAAAACGACCCCTTGGTCCTCCGTTGGGGCCAGTTCCTTGCCCATGCTCGCGAAGTAGAACATGCCGAGCCCGAGCACCGTGCAGCCGATCCAGACAATGTAGATCGCGGGGCGCACCGCGAGGGCGCTGTCGAGGACCCACGCGTAGATGCGCTTGAGACGCTCGAAGCCGCCGTTGATGAGGCGCGGCAGGCCCCTGTTCTCCGTTTCTTCCTTGAGCAGCCAGGACGACACGACCGGCGACAGGGTCAGCGCGACGATCCCCGAGAGCAGGACCGCCCCCGCGAGGGTGAAGGCGAACTCCTGAAAGAGCGACCCCGTCAGCCCGCCGGCAAAGCCGATCGGGGCATAGACGGCGGCGAGCGTGATCGTCATCGAGATGATCGGGCCGCGCAGCTCGCGGGCCCCCACGATGGCGGCGTCGAAGGGCGAGTAGCCCTTGCGCAGGTTGCGCTCGATGTTCTCCACCATGACGATGGCATCGTCCACCACGAGCCCGACGGAGAGCACGATGGCGAGGAGGGTGAGCAGGTTGATCGTGAAGCCGAAGACCTGCATGAGGAAGACCGCCCCGATGAGGGAGAGCGGGATGGCCAGCAGGGGGACGATGACCGAGCGGATCGAGCCGAGGAAAAGGAAGATGACGATACCGACGATGATGAGCGTCTCGGTGAGCGTCTTGATGACCTCGCTGATGGCGTTGTTGATGTAGTCGGTGGCATCGTAGGCGATGCGCCCCTCGAGGCCGGTGGGGAGATTGTCCGTGATGTCGACCATCTCCTCGCGCACGCTCTCGATGACGTCGATCGAGTTGGCGTCGGGCAGGACGAAGATCCCCATGAAGGTCGCGGTCTGCCCCGTGAAGCGCACCTCTGCGGAGTAATCCTCGGCCCCCAGACTGACCTCGGCGATGTCCTCGAGGCGCACAAGGGCCCCGTCGCGCTCGCGGATGGCGAGCTTGCGAAAGCCTTCGACGGAGCGCAGGTCGGTGTTCGCGGTGAGGTTCACCTGAATCATCGTGCCCTTTGTCTGGCCGATGGCGGAGAGGTAGTTGTTCGCCAAGAGGGCCTCGCGGACCTCTGCCGGGGACACGTTGTAGGCCGCCATCTTGTCCGGCTGCAGCCAGACGCGCATGGCGAAGTTGCGCGCCCCGAGGATCTCCGCCCGCTGCACTCCGGGGAGGGCGGCGAGGCGGGGTTGGACGGCGCGCAGGAGGTAGTCGGTGATCTGGTTTTGCTCGAGGATGTCGGAGGTGAAACTCAGATAGGCGGAGGCAAACTGGGAGTCCGCCGACTCGATGTTGATGATCGGGACCTCGGCCTCGGGCGGGAGATCGCCGCGCACTTGGTCCACTTTGGAGCTGATCTCGGAGAGGGCACGAGTGGCGTCATAGTCGAGGTCGAGGCGGGCGGTGATGGTGGACAGCCCGCGCGAGCTCGTGGACTGGAGGAAATCGATCCCGTCGGCCGCCGCGATGGCGCGCTCGAGCGGCACCGTGATGAAGCCGCGCACGAGGTCCGCGTCCGCCCCGATGTAGACCGTGCTCACCGTGATGGAGGCGTTTTCCGTCTCGGGATACTGCCGCACGTTGAGCGAGCGGATGGCCTGCAACCCGGCGATGATGATGACGAGGTTGACGGCGATGGCGAGCACCGGCCGCCGGATGAAGATGTCGGTAAATTTCATGGCAGGAGACGCGCGGGAGAGAGACCGGAAGGGCGACGAGGCATGCTCAGGCGTCGGCCGGGTCAGGCGTGAAGCTGGGCTCGCGCGTGCCCACGTCGGAAATGCGGATGGCGGCGCCGGGCCGCAGCTTGAAGGCGCCGGCGCTGACAATGCGCTCGTCGGGTTCCACGCCTTCGAGGATCTCGACGTAGTCGCCCTGCGAGCCGCCGAGGCGGACAAATTGGCGGCGCACGGTGAGGGCTTCGTCTTCGCCCTCCTCCACGATGTAGACCGAGTTGCCGTAGGGCGCATACATCACGGCGGAGGCGGGGATCATGCGGGCCTCGCGGATCTCTGGCAGGACGACCGCGGCGGAGACGAACATGCCCGCCCGCAGCAGATCGTCGCGATTCTCGAAGGTGGCCTGCACCCGCACGTTGCGTGTCGCCACGTCGATCTGGGCGTTGATGGCGGTGAGCCTCCCCTCGAGCACGCGATCGGGATAGGCATCCGTCGTGGCCCGTACGAGGAGCCCCTCCTCGAGGCGGCCAAACTCCCGCTGGGGCACGGAAAACTCGACAAAGACCTCGTCGAGCGCCTGCAGGAGGACGACTGCATCGCCCGGCGTGAGGTATTGGCCGAGGCTGATGCGGCGGATGCCGAGCGTGCCGGCAAAGGGGGCGCGGATCTCCTTTTTCGCGAGGGTGGCGCGGAGGGAGGCGACCTGGGCCTCGACCGCGGCCACTCGCGAGCGCGCCGCGTCGAGGTCGGCCGCCGGGATCGAACGGCTCTCGTAAAGATCTTCCGAGCGGCGCCGGTTGCGCTCGGCGAGATCCAGCTCGGCCTCGGCCTGGGCGAGGTTGGCCTGTTCCACCGAGTCGTCGAGGGCGACCAGGAGCTCCCCTTGCTCGACCTGGGCACCGGCCCGAAAGGCAATCTCCTCGACCACGCCTCCCACCTCGGTGCGCACCGTGATGCCCTGCACCGGCGCGACCGAGCCGATCGCCGGGATCGTCGTCTCCCAAGGCCGTGTCACCACCTGCGCGACCGAAACCGCCGTGGCCGACTCCTCCATCGCCTCACCGGTCTCGGCCATGGTCATGAACTGCAGCGCCTTGGCCCCGATGAGCGCACCGCCGATGAGCGCCACGAGCAGGACCGCGAAGAGGATCTTGAGAATTTTCATCGTCGAGAAAAGAGAAGGGGGAGCCGAGACACACCACGAGGGAGAGGGTGGCGGGCGACAATCCGGCATCGAAGCGGTGAGCAAAGTCCTTTCGCGCGCGGGTGCGAACCGAATTACGACTCATTTTTACCCGGGTGGGCACTCCGCGCGGAGCCGGTTTTTGCTTTCAAAGCCATTTCCCAGCGGTCCTAATGCAAGGTAAGATCAGGATTCGCGCGGCCTATGAAAACGTATCTCTATCTCTCGCTCATTCCGGAATCGCTCATCGCCTCGCAACTCCCCCCGGAGGAGTTCGGCAACTACTATGCCGTCGGGACCCGCAAGCGCTCCCGCGGGCAGGCGATCTTTTTTGAAGTCGAGCCGGGCTTCGACTCGGACTATTTCGACTGGGAAGAGATGGAACGCCGCTGCGTCGCCCACGCCGATGGCGCTCCCCGGCGCTCGACCTATCTCTCGATTTACCGCGTGCTCGAGCACGTTCCGCTGGACGCGCTCAAGCGGCTCTACCTGGCGACGGATGACGGGCGTGTCCTCGGGCTCGAGCGGGGCGAATATGTGCCGCCCACCTTTCCCCGCCACTTCCTCTACCAGGAACTCTGTCCGATCACCCCGCGCATCGTCTCGAACCTCGGCCCGGCGGAGTTCTGCCGCTTCATCACCGACCGGGAGAAGGCCGTCTCGGTCGACCGCCTCGCCTTCTGCGATCTCCGCCTCCAGGGACTCGCGCGCGATCCGGCGGCGAATCATCTCGACGATCTGCCCTACCGCAACATCGGCCACCTGCGCGACTGCCTGCGTGAGCTGGAGTCGACCGCGGGCAAGAACACCAAGGCGGTGAACCGCGCGATGCAGCAGGAGCTGCTCTTCCGCACGATCGAGAGCGGCTTCTTCGTCGGGACGGGCGACGCCCTCCTGCACTACCCCATGCCCTCCGTCGAGGACCTCGAACGCGAGCACTACGAGTGGTGGCGCTCCGCCCTCAACACCTTCGGCGAATAACCTCTTTCCCTCCTTCCTGCCCCGATGAATTCACCCCTCTTCTGGTTCGTGCCGGCGGCCTCGGTCGTGGCCCTGATGTTTGCCTGGCTCTTCTTCCGTGGCATGATGGCCAACGACGAGGGCTCGGAGACGATGCGGCGCATCGCCGGCCACGTGCGCCGCGGGGCGATCGCGTATTTGCGTCAGCAATACAAGGTCGTCGGCATTGTCTTCGCGATCCTCACCGGGGTCTTCGCCTGGCTCGCCTACGGGCTCGGGGTGCAAAATCCGTGGGTGCCCTTCGCCTTTCTCACGGGAGGTTTCTTTTCCGCCCTGGCGGGCTTTTTCGGGATGAAGACGGCGACCTACGCGAGCGGCCGGGCGGCCCAGGCGGCGAGTGCATCGCTCGACCGCGGCCTGCGCGTGGCCTTTCGCTCGGGCGCGGTCATGGGGCTCGTCGTCGTCGGACTCGCGCTCGCCGACATCAGCGTCTGGTTCGTCGTCCTGAACATCTTCATCGAGCACCCCGACCCCGCGCACAAGCTCCTCGTCATCACCACCATCATGCTCACCTTCGGGATGGGCGCCTCGCTTCAGGCGCTCTTCGCACGCGTCGGCGGGGGCATCTTCACCAAGGCGGCCGATGTCGGTGCCGACCTCGTCGGCAAGGTGGAGGCGGGCATCCCGGAGGACGATCCGCGCAATCCCGCGACGATCGCGGACAACGTGGGGGACAACGTCGGCGACGTCGCCGGCATGGGGGCCGACCTCTACGAGTCCTACGCCGGCTCCATCCTCGCCACCGCGGCCCTCGGCGCCGCCGCCTACATGCGCGATCCCGCACGCGTCCACCTCCAGGAGTCGGCCGTCATCGCCCCCATGCTCATCGGCGCCGTCGGCACGCTCCTCTCGATCGGCGGCATCTATCTCGTGCGGACGAAGGAAGGCGCCTCGATGAAGCAGCTCATGGGCGCCCTCAATCTCGGCATCAACGGCAGTTCCTTCCTCATCGTCATCGCCTCCTGGTTCATCCTCTGGGCGCTCGGCTTCGAAAACCATTGGGGGCTCTGGGGCAGCGTCGTGACCGGCCTCGTCACCGGCATCGCGATCGGCAAGGCGACCGAGTACTATACCTCGCATGCCTATCCCCCGACCCAGCGCATCGCCCGCCAGACGAAGACCGGCCCGGCCACCGTCATCATCGGGGGGATGGGGGAGGGCATGCTCTCGGTCGCCTTCCCGGTCGGCTTCGTCGTCATCGGCACGCTGTGCGCCTACGGCTTTGCGGCGCAGGACTGGACGTTTTCCGGGGCCTCGCTGAGCATGGGACTCTACGGCATCGGGATCGCCGCCGTCGGCATGCTCTCGACCCTCGGCATCACCCTCGCGACCGATGCCTACGGCCCCATCGCGGACAACGCCGGGGGCAACGCCGAGATGAGCCAGCTTCCCCCCGAGGTGCGCCACCGCACCGACGCGCTCGACGCCCTCGGCAACACCACCGCGGCGACCGGCAAGGGCTTCGCCATCGGCTCGGCCGCCCTCACCGCCCTCGCCCTCCTCGCCTCCTACGTCGAGGAGATCAAGATCGCCTACACCCACATCGGGGAGGCCCAGCTCGCGCCCGTCCTCGCGCGGCTTGGTTTCGCCGACATCGCAGCGGCCCAGTCCGCCGGCCTCCTCGAGTTCATGCAGGCCTATGAGGTTCACCTGATGAACCCCAAGGTCCTGCTCGGCGTCTTTCTCGGCGTCATGATGGCCTTCGTTTTTTGCGGGCTGACGATGAACGCGGTGGGACGCGCCGCCGGGGCGATGGTCGATGAGGTGCGCCGCCAGTTTCGCGAGATGCCGGGCATCCTCGACGGCAAGACCGAGCCCGACTACGCCCGCTGCGTGACCATTTCCACCCTTGCCGCGCAGCGCGAGATGCTCCTCCCGGCCCTCCTCGCCGTCGCCACGCCCATTGTCATCGGTCTCATCCTCGGCGTGCCGGGCGTGCTCGGCCTCCTCGCCGGCGCGCTCGGGGGCGGCTTCTGCCTCGCCGTCTTCATGGCCAATGCCGGCGGCGCCTGGGACAACGCCAAGAAATACATCGAGGAAGGCCATCTCGGCGGCAAAGGCAGCGCCGCGCACAAGGCCGCCGTCATCGGCGACACCGTCGGCGACCCTTTCAAGGACACCTCCGGGCCGAGCCTCAACATCCTCATCAAGCTCATGACAATGGTCTCCATCGTCATGGCCGGAGTCACCGTGAGCTACTCCTGGCTGTAGGGTGCGAGGTTCGTCGAGCAGGGCGGAATCCGCCCGCGCGTTTGGCGAACGTGCGTGCGCCGGCTATCTTGAGCCGTTCCCCAATGGCCATGCTTCCTCCTTACGCCCCGACCTCGCGCCCGCAGCACGCCCTGCGCGTCCTCCTCGGCCTCTTCATGGTGGGTGCGGCGCTGGCGCATTTCTTCTTTGCCCGCGAAACCTTCGCCGCGCAGGTGCCGGACTGGGTGCCGCTCGACACCGACCTCGTCATCCTCCTCTCGGGGGTGGTGGAACTGGTGCTCGGGCTCGCGATGCTCTTCGGGCGACGGTACCGGGTGTGGGTCGGCCTGGCGCTGGCGGTCTTCTACGTCCTCATTTTTCCGGGCAACCTTTCCCAGTATCTGAATAGGGTGGATGCCTTCGGGCTCGACACCGATGCCAAGCGGCTCGCGCGTCTCTTTTTTCAACCGCTGCTCATCCTCGCCGCGCTCTGGTCGACGGGCTTTTTCGCCGCCTGGCGCGAGCGAGGCAATCGAGGAGGTAGCTGACGCATGATCCCGATCATCACCCTGCTCCTCGTCATCGCCTTCTCCATGGTGGTGACCAAGATCGCCACGATCGCCCTCGTGAACACCGGCATGACGCGGGAGATGGCACGGTTCCAGGCCCGCTCGGCGCTCTCCGGGGCCGGCTTCACGACCCAGGCAGCGGAGGATGTCGTGACCCACCCGGTGCGCCGGCGCATCGTCTCCCTCCTCATCCTCCTCGGCAGCGCGGGCCTCGTGACGGCCATCTCGTCGCTCCTCCTCGGTTTTGTGGGCGGGGAGGGCTCCCGCGTGTCCGATACGCAGAATCTGCTCATCCTCGGGGGCGGCGTGCTCCTGCTCTTTCTCTCCACCCGCAGCCAGCGACTCGACCGGCTCCTCTCTCGTCTCATCCAGTGGGGGCTCGAGCGCTACTCGCGCCTTCAACCGCGTAGCTTCTCAGAGCTCATTCACGTGACGGGCGACTACACCATCGCGGAGCTCGAATGCGACGACATCGCCTGGCTCGCCAACAAGACCCTGCGCGAGGCCGGCCTCCAGGACGAAGGCGTGCTCGTCCTCGGGATCTACCGCGACGACGAGACATACCTCGGCACCCCGCGGGGCGACTACCGCATCCGCCCAACCGACCGTCTCGTCATCTATGGGCGGCGCGACACCCTCTCCGACCTCAGCGAGCGGGCCGATCCGCTCGAGGGCAAACAGCGCCACGCCGAGGCGACCCGTGCGCAGGCCGAGGAGCAGAGTGAACAGGATGCCGAGAATGCACGCGCCGAGCGCAAGCAGGCGGCCAATAAGCGGGCCGAGGAGCGATAGATGAAGCGAACCCAGCAAGGGCAGGCCCGTCACTGAGGGGAAGACAACAAAACCCCCGGCGGCGCAACGGCCGACCGGGGGTTTGGAGAGAGGGCATGGCGCCGCGATTCCGCAGGCGTCATGGGAACCTCACTACATGCGTGGGATCCAGGAGTCGACGAGGGCCATGTTGTCATACATCCAGTCGCGGGCGACATCGGCGGCGGGCTCGCTGGAGTCGTCGATCGCGAGCATGAGGTCGAGGAGCTGGGGCTCGGGGAGGGTGAAGTTGCGGAGGAACTGGGTCACTTCCGGGTATTCCTCGGGGAAACCCTTGCGCACAACCGTCTTGCAGGCATCGATCGGGTAGACGCCACGCGGATCGGCGAGGACCTTGAGGTCGTAGCGGCCGAACTTCCAGTGGGGCTTCCAGCCGGTGACGACGATGGGCTCTTCGTTGCTGATCGCGTTGTCGAGGGCGGCGGTCATGGCGGGGCCGCTCGAGGCGACCTGCGTGACGTCGAGGCCGTACTCATCGATCGCCCTGTTGGTGTTGCGATAGATGCCGGCGCCGGTGCCGATGCCGATGATATTGTTGTCGAGGTCCTCGGCGATGCCGTTGATGTCCTCGATGGAATCGATGTCCATGTAGGAGGGGACGACGAGGCCGGTCACGCCGTAGCCGAAGTTGGGGCCGAGGTCGACGAGGTCATCACCGTAGCGATCCCAGTAGGGCTCGTGGGTGTGGGGCAGCCAGGCGTCGAGGAGGACGTCCTGATCGCCGCCGGCGATGGCGGCGTAGATCGTGCCGGGATCGGCCTGGGTGAGTTCGACGTCGTAATTGAGTTCCTCGTCGAGGACGGCGGCGACGAGGTGCGTCATGGCGATGCCTTCGGCCCAGTTCGGGTAGGCGATGCGAATGGTGTCCTGGGCCGGGGCGACGGCTGCGCCAAGGCTCACGCCGGCGAGGGCGAGGAGGTGTGTTTTCAGATACTTTTGCATAATGATTCGTCGTTGAATTGTGGTGACAAAACAGGGGAGCGCCTTCCTCAGGCGCGCTTGGGTCCGCCGAGCCGCTGGGTGATGCGATCGAGGAAGATGGCGAGGATGACGACGGCGATGCCGCTCTCGAAGCCCATGTCGATCTTCATCTGGGTGATGCCGCTGAGGACGGCCTCGCCGAGTCCGCCGGCTCCGATCATGCCGCCGATGACGACCATCGAGAGAGCGAGCATGATGGTCTGGTTGAGACCGGCGAGGATGGTGGGCATGGCGATGGGCAGCTGCGCCTTGAAGAGGAGCTGGCGCGGCGTGGCGCCGAAGGCCTGGGCGGCCTCGACGACCTCGGTCGGCACCCCGCGGATGCCGAGGGCGGTGAGGCGGACCGCCGGGGGCATCGCAAAGATGAGCGTCGCGATCGCCCCTGGAACCCGGCCGAGTCCGAAGAAAAGCACCGCCGGGATGAGGTAGACGAAGGCGGGCATCGTCTGCATGAAGTCGAGGATGGGTCGGATGACGGAGTTCGTCGCGGCGCTGCGCGCGGAGGCGATGCCGGCGGGCACCCCGACGAGAAGAGCGAAGAAGGTCGCGGCGATGACCAGCGCAAGCGTCTCCATGGTGTGCGTCCAATAGCCCATCGAAACGATCAGCAGGTTGCCGAAGAAGGCGAAGAGCCCGAGTCCGGCGCCGCCTGCGAGGTAAGCCAGAAGCGAAAGCACGATGATGAGGACGATCCACGGATAAGCACTCAGGGTGGCGGGATCGAGCGAGCGCATGTCGGCGCGCAGGTCGG
>JBKHAU010000049.1:0-10451 GCA_046542725.1 Opitutales bacterium | reverse complement strand
ATCGCGATGTCAAACCGGCCAACCTGCTCTTCCACGAAGGCCGGCTGAAGCTGGCGGACTTCGGCCTCGTCCATCTTGCCGGAGAGGAGTGGCTTCATTCCCGGCTGCAGTCCTCGCTCACGATGCAGGCCTTGCGCGGCCAGCCCACCGGGGCCGATGGCATCCCGGAGGAAACCCTCCAAGTGGGCGAGGAGCCGGGCCTCGGGGCCGCCGCCATCATGGGCACCTTCGAATACATGCCACCGGAAGGGAAGGCGGGGCAGGCCGGGGCCGACCCGCGCGGTGATCTTTTCGCCGTCGGGAAGATCGCCTACCAGCTTCTCACGGGCGAGCGTGAGATCGGATTCAAGGCGCCCAGCCGGCTTGTCCCAGGACTCGACCGGGCGTGGGACGGATGGGTCGAGCGGGCCACCGAACCGCGGCCGGGCGACCGTTTCCAGAGCGCCCGCGAGATGCTCGCGGCGCTTCCGCCGGCGCCGGGGAGCGAGGTGGACCATGCCGCTCCCCCCGGCCCCGCCGCGAAGCTGCCCGTCGAGCCGGCGGCGGAGAAGGCGCGGGACCCCGCGGAGGCCGACGTATTCTGGGGCCGTGGCGGGGTGGCGGGGGGGCTCAGGTGGGTGTCCGGCCTCATCGCGCTCGTCGCGCTGGGCTTCTTTGTCGCCCATCTGCTGCCGGCCTACCGCGGCGATTACAGCCGGAGTGCTCCCTTGCTTCTGGCCGATGCGATCTTTCTCGTCTTTCCGGCCTTCTTTGCCGCCGCGCTGATCCGGCGGCGCCGGGCGGGCGGGACGCTCCTTCCGGGCTGGGCCCTTGCCCTCGCCGGGCTCTCCCTGGTTGCCTACTGGCCGCTCGAATACTTTATCGGAGCGCGTCAGGAGTGGGAGAACTACCAGGTTTACGGCGGCTACTTTCGCTCCCTTCTCGGGCACAGCTTCGACCGGTCCTCCTGGCCCGCCGACTCCAACTCGGGATGGGACCACCTCGAGTATTGGTTTCCCTCCTACAGCCGGGTGAAGAATCTCATGACCCTCTTTATCCTCGGGGCGGGCGCTTTCTTCAGCGGGCTTCTTTGGCTGGACCTCAAGGCCCGGCGAGCGCGGCGCGGATCGCGGCCGGCGCATTGATCGTGAGGGAATCAACGCCGAGAGCGGCGAGGCGGCGGGCATCCCCCCAACCAGACCACAATGCAGATGAGCTGCTGCAGAGCTCGGAAATGTAGGAAACTCCACCCTTCGGCGGGGACTGCCGCGAGATCCCATCCCACCAGACGAAGTTCCCCAAAAGGGGGCTCCGCCTTGTCTTTATCTCAGGGGTATCGATGGCGAAGGCGTTCCCAGCGCTGCACCGCGGGGAGGGGGTGCTCGCCGGGGGCGTGCGGTGGCCCGAGGGCCGGCCAGGGCAGGCCGGGAGACCAGAAGGCGGGCGGCGCGTCGAGAAAAAGCGAGGGCGGCAGGGGAGGGTAATCGACTGGCGCAGGATCGGAGGGTGCCACGTTGGCGAAGATAAGGGGATCTCGCACGCTCTCATGCACGAGGACGTGGTTGACGAGACTGACCCGGCCGGGGTCCTCGATGAGACGCTCGCGCAGTGAGGGAGATGCGGTGACCTCGTTGGCGATGGCGTTCTGTTGCGGTGAGTAGACGTCGAGGTAGATGCCGCCGGTGGTGGCGCGATTGCGGTAGTAGGTGTTGCCCGGGCCAAGCGAGCCCCAGAAATCGGCGCCGTGGATGAATTGCACGACGTTGCCCTCGCAGAGATTCATCGCGGGGTAGTGGCCATGACCGCTGATGTCCTTGGCCACGCGGGCGCCGTCCTGCTGGTTGTCGAAGGAGTAGTTGTAGGCGTAGACATTGCCCACCACGCCCTTCGCGAGCATCATCGAGTGGCGGAGCCGGCGGAAGAGGTTGTTGATCGTGAGGCAGTCGCTGGTGGCCCATTCGAGGGCGACCCCGTATCCGTGTCCCCCGCCGCCGTGGCGGAAGGCGTCATCAAAAAAACTGTCGGCGATCGTCAGGTGGTGGGAACTCATTGCCTGCACGTGAAACTTCACCGGCCGCACACTGCGTATGTCCTCGATCAGGCAGTGGGCGGCGAACTCGAAGGTGAAGGTGTAGATCCCGTCGATGTCGCGGGTGTTGGCCGCGGTGAAGCTCCCGAAACCGACCTGCGTGCGCGGCACGAGGCGGGTGGCGGTGAGGCCACCCCAATCGAGCGTAGTGTGCAGGGCGCGGGCGAGGATCAGGGTGTTGTCCTCGACCGCGGACACCTCGACGGTGTCGCCCGTGGCGCGGGCCGCCCAGGTGCGGAGCGAGTCCTCGAGGCGGGGCTGGGCCTGCGTCTTGTAGGTGCGTATCGCGGCGAAATCGTTGTCCTGGCGCAGATGCACGGTGTCGCCCGCCTGGAAGCCGCTGGCGTCGTCCAACTGGAGGCGCTTGGCACCCTTCAGCGCGGGGCCGAGGACGGCGCTCGGGGCGTGGGTGTGCGCGATCCCGCGCACCTCGAAGAGACTTTGCTCGACCTCCCGTTCCTCGGGATGGAACTCCAGCCGTGTGGCCTCCCAGCCCTCACCCCGCAGGAAGACGGGGTGGTCGTGGTCCTCGCGACGGAAGACGATCGGGGTGACGACGCGATAGGTGCCGGCCGGCAGGTGGATGATCGTGGCTTCGCTGAGGCCCCGTACGAGGGCGTTCAGCTCCGGGCCGATGTCGTCGTCGGACCGGGCCTCCGGATGGACCTCGAGGAAGTTGAGCTGGGCGGCGTCGGCCGGCAGGGCGAAGCGCGCGCCCGCGCCGGACCAGTCCGTGCGCCGGTCGGCCGGGATGAGGTCGTCGGCGGACAGGCGGACGGGAGCCAGGATGGCCGCCGCGAGGAAAAACCAGAGAGACTGTCGCATGGGATGGGGAAAGGAGGGGTGCATCCCAGCATCCGCGTGGGCATGCTCGCCGCAAGGACGAAAGGGTGGGCGCTACCGTGCGGCCGACCTTGACCCCCGCACCGGCCTCCCGCTATCAACGCCGGTTTCCTCCACGAACTTCCATCTTCTCACTGCGATATGCGTCCCATCCCCCACGGTCTCGGAACCAAAGCCCTCCACGCCGGCCAGCAGGTCGACCCCACCACCGGTGCGCGCGCCGTGCCGATCTACCAGACGACGAGCTACGGCTTTCGCGACACCGAGCACGCCGCCAAGCTCTTTGCCCTCGAGGAGCTGGGCAACATCTACACGCGTATCATGAATCCCACGACGGACGTGCTCGAGCAGCGCGTCGCGGCGCTGGAGGGAGGCACCGGCGCGCTGGCCCACGCGAGCGGGAGCGCGGCGGTGACCAACGCCATCCTCAACGTCGCGGGAGCGGGTGACCACATCGTGAGCGTGGCGCAGCTTTACGGCGGCACGTATAATCTTTTTCACTACACCCTGCCGAAGCTCGGCATCGAGGTGAGCTTCGTCGACGTGAACGATCCCGAGGCGTTTCGCCGTGCCGTGAAGGACAATACCAAGGCCTTCTTCGGCGAGGCGCAGGGCAACCCGAGCCTGAGCATCTTCCCCTTCGAGGAAGTCGCGGCCATCGCGCGCGAGGTGGGCGTGCCGCTCATGATCGACAACACCGCGCTCTCGCCCGCCCTCTGCCGGCCGCTCGAGCACGGGGCCAATGTCGTCATCCACAGCCTGACGAAGTTTCTCGGGGGCCATGGCACGAGCATCGGCGGAGTGGTCGTCGACGGGGGCAACTTCGACTGGGGCGCGAGCGGCCGCTTCCCCGGCTTCACCGAGGCGGACCCGAGCTATCACGGTCTCGCCTACTGGCCGACCTTTCAGGCCTTCGAGCCGGTCGGCGGAGTGAATGTCGCCTACATCCTGAAGATGCGCCTGCAGCTCCTTCGCGACACGGGCAACTGCATTTCGCCCTTCAACAGTTTCCAGATTCTCCAGGGCATCGAGACGCTGCACCTGCGCATGGAGCGTCACTGCGCCAACGCACTCGCTCTCGCCGAGTTTCTCCAGAGCCACGAGAAGGTCAGCTGGGTCAACTACACGGGCCTGCCCGACCACCCCGACCATGCCCGGGCCGAGAAGTACCTGTCCGGCGGATACGGCGCCCTCCTCGGCTTCGGCGTGCAGGGCGGGCACGAGGCCGGACGCCGCTTCATCGACGGTCTACAGCTCTTCAGTCACCTCGCCAACATCGGGGACGCGAAGAGCCTCGCGATCCATCCGGCGAGCACGACCCACAGTCAGCTCAGCGCCGAGGAGCAGGCCTCGTCCGGGACCCCGCCGGACTACGTGCGCCTTTCCGTCGGGATCGAGGATGTGGACGACCTCAAGGCCGACCTCGAGCAGGCCCTCGCCGCGGTCTGATCCGGGTCGCCCCGATTGGTGTTTCGGCGTTCTGTTTTTCCGAACGAACGCATCGAAAACTCCCACTTGAGCGATGGGAGGTTGCGGCGTAGACTGTTTCCATGAGCCAACTGCATCGCATTGTGCTCGCTCCGGGTGACGGGGTGGGGCCAGAGATCACCGCGGCGACGCGCCGCATCCTCGAGGCGGCCGGGGCCCCGCTCGCCTTCGAGACCGTCAGGCTCGGCCAGAGCGTCTACGAGGAGGGCATCACCTCGGGCATCGAGCCGCGCGCCTGGGAACTCATGCGGGAGTGCGGCGTGCTTCTCAAGGGCCCGCTCACGACGCCACAGGGGAAAGGCTTCAAGAGCGTCAATGTGACCATTCGCAAGACGCTCAACCTCTTTGCCAACGTGCGGCCGTGCAAGGCCTACGCTCCGTGCGTCGCCTCGCCGCACCCGGGGATGAACCTCGTCATCATCCGTGAGAACGAGGAGGACCTCTATGGGGGGATCGAGCATCGTCAGACGCCCGAGGTCCATCAGGTCCTCAAGCTCGTCTCGCGCCCAGGCTGCGAAAAGATCATCCGCTACGCCTTTGCCTACGCCCGTGCGTACGGCCGCCGCAAGGTCACCTGCATGACGAAGGACAACATCATGAAGCTGACCGACGGGCTCTTCCACGAGGTCTTCGAGGAGGTCGCGAAGGAGTATCCGGAAATCGAGGCGAACCACTTCATCATCGACATCGGTGCCGCGCGCCTCGCGGCGAGCCCCGAGATCTTCGACGTGATCGTCACGCTCAACCTCTACGGTGACATCCTTTCCGACATCGCGGCCCAGATCGCCGGCTCGATCGGCTTTGCCTCCTCGGCCAACGTGGGGGAGCGGGTGGCGATGTTTGAAGCGGTTCACGGCTCGGCGCCGGACATCGCGGGCCAGGGCATCGCGAACCCCTCCGGTCTGCTCATCGCCGCGACGCAGATGCTCGTGCACCTCGGCGAGGCGGACTGCGCTGCGCGCATCAAGAACGCGTGGCTGCGCACGATCGAGGACGGGATCCATACGCCCGACGTCCACCACGAGGGCCAAAGCCGGGAGCGCGTCGGCACGGAGGCATTTGCCGAGGCCGTCGTGGCGCGGCTCGGGGAGACACCGCGGGTTCTCAGCCCGGTGCGCTATGAGAGCCACCCGATCCGTGTCACGACCACGCCCCTTGCGGCCTCCCGGGAGCTGGTCGGCTGCGACGTCTTCCTTTGCTGGGACGAGGATGGGCGCGATCCCGAGCGCCTTGGGGGCCGCTTGCGCGAGTTCGGAAAGAACGGCCTCACGCTTCGACTCATCACCAATCGCGGGGTGAAGGTCTATCCCGGGGGCCTCGCCGAGACCTTTTGCACCGATCACTGGCGCTGCCGCTTCCGCCATGAAGAGGGGGTCTCCTACGAGGAGATCGTGGAGCTCCTCGGCCGCCTGACGGCCGCCGGCCTCGAGGTGATCAAGACGGAGAACCTTTACACCTTCGATGGAGCGCCGGGCTTTTCGCTGGGCCAGGGCGAGTAGCGGCTCGAAGCGCCCGCCCCCGCGCGAGAGGACTGGGGCCGGGGCTTGCCGTGGGAGGCAGGCTGGGCAGGTTGGGCCTCGTGGGACTTGACCCGAACTTCCCCTTCGCGCCGCGGAGGTGGCCCCTTTTCTATGGTTGGACGATCCTCGTCGTCTCGACCATCGGGGTGCTGGCGAGCATCCCGGGCCAGACGATGATGATGGGGGTGTTTGCCGACTCCTTCATGGAGGCGGGCGGGCTCACGCGCACCGAACTCTCCGACGCCTACCTCGTGGGGACGACCTGCAGCGGCCTCATCGTCTCCTACGCCGGGCGCCTCTTTGATCGGCTGGGGGCCCGCGCCTTCTTCACGGGCGCGAGCTTTGTCTTCGGTCTGGCGGTCGCGGGGATGAGCCAGATCGACCGGCTGGCCTGGTGGGTTTCGGACAATATCGGTCTCGGGGACCTGGCGCGGGTGGCCGTCTTTGCGGTGGGGTTCTTCTGTATTCGATTCATGGGACAGGGCGCCGTGACGATCGGCGCGCGCTCCATGCTGGCGAAGTGGTGGGACCGCAAGCGGGGACTCGTCATCTCGGTCAGCGGACTGGCGGTGGGGGCGGGGTTTTCGATTGCCCCGGTCATCCTGCGGACCGAGGTCGAGCTCTTTGGCTGGCGCGGGACGTGGTGGGTCAACGGGCTCCTTCTCGCCAGTCTCATGCCGCTCATGGGGTATTTGTTTTTTCGAGACAATCCCGAGGGGTGCGGCCTGCGCATGGACGGGCCCCACGCCCATGCGCCGAAGGAGCGGCGCATTCTCGACATGATCGTCGTGCGCGACTTCACCCGGGCGGAGGCCCTGCGCACCTATTCCTTCTGGGTCTTCGCGGTGGGAATGGCGGTGCAGGCGCTCTATGCCACCTCCTACACCTTCCACGTCGCCGACATCGCGCGGGACAACGGAATCGAGGAGGAGCGCATTTACCGCTTCTTCTATTACGCGCTCTTCTTCTCCATTCCGACCAATCTGGTGTGCGGCTATGCCATCGAGTTCATCCGTCTGCGCTATGTCCTTGTCACCCTCGGGGTAGGTGGGGCGGTCATGGGGGCCGGTATCCTCATGCTCCCGTCGATGACCGGGCAGATGCTGCTCGTTGCGGGGATGGGCGTCTCGTGGGGGACGTATCCCATCCTCACGAGCGTCTCCTTTGCGCGCTACTTCGGGCGCACCCATCTGGGCGCGATCGGGGGCACGGCGATGACCTTCATGGTCCTTGCGAGCGCGCTGGGCCCCGCTCTCTTCGCCCGTTCCAAAGCCACTTTCGGCGGCTACGACGAAGTCGTTTGGGGGATGGTGGTGACCTATGCGGCCCTCGTCCTGGCGGCCTCTTTTGCCTCCAATCCGCAGCGCCGGCTGCTGGCCGAGCAGGGCATCGAGGGACCCTGAGCGGGCTTGCGTCTGGAGTGTTGCCGGAGCAGGTTGGTTCGGTGGACTGGGACCTGACTACCTACTTCGACCGTTTCGACGGACCGGGCTACCGCGTCTTTCGCGAGACCCTCGAGCGCGACCTGAAGGCGCTGCGCGCCGAACTCGACGCCGCCGGTGCGATCGGCGGGGGCACGCTCGCCAACTGGGCCCGGCTCATCGGCGACTACGAGAATGCCTACCAGCGTGCCAGTCACCTGCGCAGCTACGTCGGTTGCCTCGCTTCAGCCGATGCGGCGAACGAGGCCTACGCCGCCGAGGAAGCCGCCCTCTCCGAACTCGGCGCGGAGCTTTCCAAGGCCGCCCAGGCGCTCGAGCAGGCGCTCGGGAATGCGAGTGAGGAGGATTTCGCCGCGCTCTGCGCCGAGGGCGAATTGGAGGACGCGACCTTTACACTCGAAGAAATGCGACGCGACGCCCGGTTGCGCATGTCGCCCGCCGAGGAGGCCCTCGCGCAGGACCTCGCGGTCAACGGGATCAAGGCCTGGAGCCGGCTCTATTTCACCCTCGCGGGCACCCTCAAGTTCTCCTACACGACGCCTGATGGGCAGACGCACACCGCGCCCATGGCGAAGCGCATGTCGCTCCTCACCGGGCCCGATCGCGCCGTGCGCAAGGCGGCCTTCGAGGGGGCCAACGCCACTTGGCAGGCTCATGAGCAGACCACCGCCGCCGCCCTCAACGCCATCGGCGGGACGCGCCACACGCTCTTCAGGCGGCGCGGGGTAGGGCACTTTCTCGACGAGGCGGCGCGTGCCAGCCGCATCACCCGCCCGACTCTCGAGGCCCTGCTTGGGGCGATGGAGACGGCACGCCCCTTTGCCCGCGAGGTTCTCCGCTATCGCCAGGAGCTCCTTGGGGCGGAGGAAGGGTGCTTCTACGACCTGCATGCGCCCGTCGCCCACGGCGACGCCGGCGAACTCGAGTGGGGGGATGCCGCGCAGCTCGTCTCGACCTCCTTTCACGCCGCCTACCCGGCGCTCGGCGAGTTCATGGACGAGATGCTCGAGAAGCGCTGGATCGACTATTCCCCGCGGGACAACAAGCGACCCGGCGGCTTTTGCACGAGCTCGGCGCTGATCCGCGAGTCGCGCATTTTCATGACCTTCGAGGGCACGATGAACGAGGTCATGACGCTCGCCCACGAGGCCGGCCACGCCTGGCACAACCGCGTTCTACGGCCCCGCCGCGCCCTCGCCGCGAGCTACCCCATGACGCTCGCGGAGTCGGCCTCGACCTTTGCCGAGATGATTCTGAGCTCCGGCGTCCTGGCCGACGACCGTTTTTCCGCGGCCCAGAAGCTCCAGATCGTGGACGCCGATACCGATCGTGTGCTCGCCTTCCTCCTCGACATCCCCATGCGCTTTCGCTTCGAGGAAGCCTTCTACACCGAGCGGGCGAAGGGCGTGCTCTCTCCCGCACGCCTTCGCGAGCTGATGGTGCAGGCGCAGCGCGACTCCTTTGGCGAGACCCTCGCCGAGGGTCAGGAGGACCCCTGGTTCTGGTCCTCCAAGCTGCACTTCTACATCGATGGGACGTTCTTCTACAACTACCCCTACAGCTTTGGCTACCTCCTCAGCCTGTCCCTCTTCGCCCGCTTTCGCGAGGAGGGGGCGAGCTTCCTGCCCGCCTACGAGCGCCTTCTCGCCGACACCGGGAGCATGAATTGCGAGGCCGTGGTGAAAAAGAACCTCGGCGAGGACATCGGCGATCCCGCCTTCTGGACCCGGGCCATCGCCACCCTCGAGCCGTCCTTCGCGAGCTTGAAGCAGTTGACGCGAGCCTAGCGAGGGCCGTCCTTGGCCCATGCTTCCCTGGTTCGAGAACGGTCGTTTCCCGCTCTACCTCGCGCCCATGGCGGGATTCACGGACGTCGTCTTCCGCGACCTCTGCAAGGCATACGGGGCGGACGTGATGGTGACGGAGTTCGTCATGGCGAACAAGTTCCTCGACCCGCGCGGGGCCGAGCAGGCCTGGGAGACGGTCGATTTTTCGCCCGCCCAGCGGCCCATGGGAGTGCAGATTTTCGGCTCCGAGCCAGCCAAGATGGGGGAGGCGGCGCGCCGCATCGTGGACCGACTGGCGCCCGACTTCATCGATCTCAACTACGGCTGCCCCGCCCCCAAGGTGGTGGACAACTGCGCCGGCAGCTCCCTTCTGCTCGACCTGCCGAGGCTGGCGGGGGTGGCCTCGGCGGTCGTCGCGGCGGTCGGTGCCGAGGTCCCCGTCACGGCCAAGATCCGCCTTGGCTGGGATGCCGAGCGCCTTGTCGCGGTGGAGGCCTGCCGCCGTCTCGAGGGGGTGGGGGTCGAGGCCATCGCGATCCACGGTCGGACCAAGGTGCAGGGCTATCGCGGCAACGCCGACTGGGCCCGCATCGAGGAGGCGGCCGAGGCGGTCTCCGTCCCCGTCATCGGCAATGGGGCCGTCGATGGTGTGCCCCTCGGTGAGCACCTCGCGCAAGTTCGCGCCCGGGGCAAGGTGGCCGGCCTCATGATCGGGCGGGCGGCTCTCGGCTACCCTTGGATCTTTCGCGAAGTGAAGGCGTATCTGGAAACTGGGATGATACCGCCGCCACCGGCGCTCGAGGAACGCTGGGAGGTGCTCCTGCGCTATTGCCGCACCCTCATGGAGCGGCCGGCTCACGCCGATCGCTGGAACCGCCTCAACTGGATGCGCAGCCGCCTCAAGGCCTTCACCAAACACATCCCCGGCGTGCGCCAGTTGCGGCAGGATCTCGATCGCGTGACGACCTACGAGGAACTCGAGGCCCTCGCCGCGGCGCACCGCGCGCGCTATGCGGAAGACCCCGCGGGGTACGTGCCGCCTAGAAGCTGAGCGCGCCGGAGACCCCGACAACGTAGTTTTCGCGCCAGTCGTCGGTCGTGCCGACACGCTTCATCTGATACATGAGATAGCTCGACCACTTGGTTTCGCCGAGCTGGAAGCCCACTTGCAGAGGATAGAAACGGTGGGCGGTGAGGCGGGAGGCGTTGATGTCGTAAAAGATCTCGTGACCGAAGCCAATGGTGTCGATGCCGGGAAGAAACTCGGCCGACCTGCCGGGTTGACAGCGCCCCCCGCCGCGGC
>JBKHAU010000048.1:0-10484 GCA_046542725.1 Opitutales bacterium | reverse complement strand
CCGCGATCCCGAGCAGATGGCGGTGGTCGCCGACGCGTGCGCGCAGGGGGCGGGAGGGCCGGTGAGTCTGAATACGCTCAACTCGCTTCCTCTCAAGGAGTTGGCGACCCTCGCCGAGGAGGAGTTTGGAATCCAACTCGATACCGCCCCGGTGCGCACGGAGTTGGTCGACCGCATTGTCGAGGCCGCCTTTGTGGCGAAGCGTCCGGTCATGGTTCACGGCCTCGTCGAGACCACCGCGGACAACTACGGCCTCATCGTATACGAAGCGGACAGCTATCGTGTGCGCCCGGGCAATGCCTTCATCCCGCATTCGATGATGAAGCGCTACGGGATGAAGCGTGGCACCCTCATCCGTGCCCAGCTCCATCCCCGGCGACGACCCCTCCCGGCCGATGCTCTCCAGCAGATCCGGGCCAGTCGACATGAGCTGCGCGAAGAGGAACCGATCGACGCGCTCAACCACCGCGTTGAGGACGAGATCGCGGAAGAAGTGCTCGCGGCCATGTTTCCGCCGATGGAGTATCAGCAGGACTTCGAGGCCGAGGAGGAAACCTGCCCCTATGTCCTCAAGGTCACCTCGCTGATGGACAAGGCGCCGGAGGACAATCTACAGGTGACTCCCTTCGAGGACCTGACGCCGTACTACCCGACCGAGCGCATCATCCTCGAGACCGAGCAAGGAGTGCCCTGGGATAACATGTCGCTGCGTGTCATCGATCTCCTCACTCCCGTCGGCTTGGGCCAGCGTGGCCTCATCGTCGCGCCGCCGCGCACGGGCAAGACCGTCCTCCAGCAGGGCATCGCCAACGCCGTCCTGCGCAACGCGCCAAACGCCCACCTCATTGTCCTTCTGATCGATGAGCGGCCGGAAGAGGTGACCGATTTTCGCCGCCAGCTGAAGGAGGGCGAGGTCATCGCCTCGACCTTCGACGAGTCGCCCGAAAACCACGTCCATTGCGCCGAAATGGTCTGTGAAAAGGCCCGCCGCATGGTCGAGGACGGCCGTGATGTGATCATCCTCCTGGACTCCATCACCCGCCTCGCCCGCGCCTACAACGCGCTCGCCTCCAACAGCGGCAAGATCCTCTCCGGCGGGGTCGAGGCCAACGCCCTGCAGAAGCCCAAGCGCTTCTTCGGCAGCGCGCGCAACATCGAGGAAGGAGGCTCCCTCACCATCATCGGCACCGCTCTCGTCGAGACCGGCAGCCGCATGGACGAGGTCATCTTCGAGGAGTTCAAGGGAACCGGCAACATGGAGCTGCACCTCGATCGCCAGCTCTCCGACAAGCGCATCTTCCCGGCCATCGAGATGGCCAAGAGCGGCACCCGCAAGGAGGAGCTCCTCTACCACAAGGATGAGATGGTGAAGGTCTATGGATTGCGCCGTGCGATGAAGGGCGTGCCCCCGATCGATGCCATGGAGATGCTCATCTCCCGTATCAAAAAGACGCCGAACAACCTCCAGTTTCTCCTCGGAATCAACTCCTGAGCGCGCGCCGCATTGCTCCGCAACCCGACCTGTGCAATGTGTCTCGACTCTCCGTCATGAGTCGCTCCTTCACGGTCCTTCGTTTGCGGCGCACCCTGCCGCTCTTCGCCTGCCTCTTCGGGAGCATGCTTCACGGGGCCGGGCTTAACCTCTTTCCCCGGTCCTGGGGAGACGTCATCGTGAACACGGACATGACGCCGGCAGGACGCGAATTGGTCCTGCCGACGCCGGAGAGTCCCGTCTTCTATCGGGGTCAGTCCCTCGGCAACCGTTTCGGAGCGACGCCCGGGGACCGACAGCCGACCGATGCGGAGATGGGACGCGTCGTGGCCGAGATCCTTCAGGGCCAGGGCTACCGGCCAGCCGTCGCGGGGCGCCACGAGCCGTCGCTCTTTCTCGTCCTCCAGTGGGGCCTGTTGCGCCCCGGCCGCGGCGACCTGGCGTGGTTCCTCGGCTATCGCGCTGCCGACGACATCGGAGCGGCCTCCTTCCCGGGCGCGCTCGGTCCCGAAGTCTTTCGCCGAAATTTTCGCACCCGGACGGTCGAGACCCTTCTGCAGGCGATGCGGGAGCCGCTCTACGGTGTCATCATCACCGCCTTCGATTACGCCTCGGCGAGCACCGATGACCCCGTGGTCTATTGGCAGACCCGCATCGGTCTCTCCGCCCGCGGCAAGTCCATGGCGCAGGCCCTCCCCGCCATGGTGGCGGCCGCCGGACCCTCGATCGGCCGCGAAACCAAGGCTCCCGTCCTCCGCGACCCCGATGAAACCTACGAGGGTCACACCCGACCCGAGGCCCTCGAACTGCTCGAAGTGCTCGATGAGAACACACGATCGGGCTCGCCGTGAGCGGCCTTGCGGTGCGGTCTTTTTTTCCGGGCAGACCTTTCCTCCGCCGATGTAAGGGTTCGGATGGAATCAATAAGGCGTTGAAATTCAGGTAATTAATAAATCGGGCACGCGTCGCGCTCCGCAGGTGGACGATGAACGTGTATCCCAATGCGTCGGCCATGCGGCACCTCGAGACCTGGCAGAGTGCGGTCTCCGAGAATCTTGCCGCCGGACAGCAGACGGGCTACAAGGCCATCCAGGTTGCGCTCGAGAAACCCGGCCCGTCGGCAAGCGGCAAGGTCCTCCCGATGGTCGCGGATCAGAACCGCGACTTTTCCCAGGGCACTCTCCGCCGCACCGACCGCAGTCTCGACGTCGCGCTCACCCAGGAAGGCTTCCTCGTCGGCCTGGCCAATCCCGAAACGCCCGTCCTCTACCGCAACGGCGCCCTCCAAGTAAATGCCGACGGCATCCTCGTCACCTCCGACGGCCGACCGATCGACGGTCTCGATGGGCCCATTCAGATCGTGCCCGAACAGGAGGACCCCCGCATCGACGAAAACGGCGAGGTCTGGCAGGGGCCCACGAGCATCGGCCGGGTGCGCATCGTGCAGCCGAGCGACCCGGATGCGCTCCTCTATGACGGGTCCGGTTGGCGCCTCCCGGAAGGCGGCGGCGTCGATCTCGAGAACCTCGAAGAGCCCCTCCTCCAGCCCGGTTTCCTCGAGGAGGGCAACTTCTCCTCCCTCACCTCGATGGTCTCCTTCATTCAGATTTCCCGTGCCTTCGAGGCCAACCAGAAGGCCATCCACACCGCCGATGAGATGATCGACCGCACCATCCGCGCTTACCAGTAACCCCCTTTTCGCGTTCTCCCATGAATCTCTCCCTCTATTCGAGCGCCACGGGCATGGAAGCCCAGCAGCTCAACCTCAACAACATCGCCAACAATATCGCCAACGTGAACTCGACCGGCTACAAGCGCACAAAGGTCGAGTTTCAGGATCTGCTCTATCAGGCGCCGCGGCCGAAGGGCGCCGAGGGCAACGCCGGCACCATCGTCCCCGCCGGCGTGGAGTTGGGCAACGGCAGCACCGCTGTCTCCACCACGCGCGTCTTTTCCCAGGGACAGCTCACCCAGACCGACAATCCTTGGGACGTCTCGATCGACGGCAGCGGATTCTTTCAAGTCACCCAGCCCGACGGCACCCTTGCCTACACCCGCGACGGTTCCTTCAAGGTCGATGCCAACGGCCAGGTCGTGACGAGCGGTGGGCTTCCCATCGAAGGACTTGGCGCCGTCCCCGACAACTACACCGGACTCTACGTCCAGCCAACCGGTGAGGTCTCCTACGAGACGCCCAACGGAATGGTCAATGGAGGCACCCTCCAGCTCGCGAAATTTGCCAACCCCAACGGCCTGCGTGCCGCCGGCGGCAACCTTTACAATGAGACCGAGGCGAGCGGCGTCGCTGTTCTCGGCGCACCCGACGCGGATGGCTACGGCGGTCTCGTACAGGGCTTCCTCGAGATGTCCAACGTCAACGTCGTCGAGGAGATGATCAACATGATCGTCGCCCAGCGCGCCTACGAGATCAACTCCAAGGCCATCCAGGCTTCCGACGAGATGATGGCCGTGGCCAACCAGCTCAAGCGTTGATGAAGGCCTTCGGTATTTGGATTTTCGCGACGCTCACCGCCGCCTCCGTTCTCCCCGCCACCGCCTGGCGGGACAACTGGGGGGCCCTTCTCGAGCCTGAAGCTTCGGCCGACGCCATCGCGGCGATCGCCACGCCCGAGAGCATCGAGGCCCTCGTGCGCGACTTCCAGGGCGGCGCCACCCCTTCCGCCGCGGCACGGAACGAGCCGGCCACGCCCGCCGCACCGGCCTCCTTCGACCTCACCCCCGATGACCTGCTGCACGGTCTGCGCGCCGGGCTCATGGCGCACTTCGGCGTTGCCGAGGGTGAGCTGCAGGTCATTCCCCTTCACCCCCTGACGAAAAAGCAGGTCCCGCACGAGGGCTGGTCGGTCGAACTCGTTCCCCCCTTTCCCGCTGCCCTCACCGCGCGCATGCACCTGCGCTATCGCCTCACCGATGGTGCCACGATGCGGGAGCCCGAGACTGTCTCGGTGCGCCTCGAGTGGTGGCGCGAGGCCTTTCTCGCCCGCCGCCTCGTCCGCTCGGGCGACGCGCTCACGGCCGATGCTTTCGCCATCGAACCGGTCGACTGGCTGCAACACCGCGGCGACCTCGTGTCGACCTCCACCCGCCTCGAAGGCGTGCGCCTGAAGGGCACCTGGCGGCCCGACGAACCACTCCGCTGGGCCATTGCCGAGGTCAAGCCGCTGATCGAGAACGGCGCGGTCATCGAGGTGGTCGCCCAACGCGGTGCGCTCCGTGTCTCGATGCGTGGAGTCGCCACCGCCCACGGCAACGCAGGTGACCTCATCACCGTGCGCAACCTCCAGTCGCGTAAGGAAATCCAAGGAATCGTCTCCGATGAAAACACTGTTCTGGTCCTCTTTTAGCGCCTTTTGCCTCCTCGCCTCCTCGCTCGCCGCCGGCTCCCTCTGGCTCCAGCCGACGAACGATGAGCGCGGCCTTTTCGGGCGGAGCGTGGCGAGTCGCCGCGGTGATCTCGTGACGGTGCAGATCTCCGAGACCGCAAGCTTCAGCACCTCCGGCCTGCAGGCGACGATGCCGGGGCGCGAATCGGCCGTGCAGAACGAGATGCTGCGGGTCCTCCAGAGCGTGGGACACGAAGTGCTCGAGGTCGGCACGGACTCCACCGGGGCCGGGGTCATGCTCGACCTCACCGAACTCTTGAGCGGCCGCTTCAGCGGAGGAGCGGGGACGATGTCGACCGATCTTTCCGTCTCCAGTTACCCGCTCACCTCCGAGGTCGTCGATGTCCTGCCCAACGGCAACCTCATCATCGCCGGCGCCAAGACGGTCTCGATCGGGGAGGAGAACCTCATTGTCGTTCTCCACGGCGTGGCCCGCCCCGAGGACATCACCCAGGCCAACACCCTGTCCTCCGCCCAGCTGGCGCACGCGTAGGTCGATTTTGTCCTCGAGGGCACTCTCAGCGATGTGCAACGCCCCGGCTGGATGACAAAGTTCCTCAACCGCGCAAACCCTTTCTGATGTTCACCCTGCGTCCAGATTACTGCGTGCTCGTCTGCCGCCGCGTCTTTTTCCTCGGGCTCTTTTTCGGGATCCTCGGCCTCCTTCCGCAGGTCTTTGGCTCCTCGCGTATCAAGGATATCACGACAATCAAGGGAGAGCGGGACAATCAGCTCTATGGCTACGGGCTCGTCGTCGGCCTCGCCGGCACGGGGGACGGAACGACCAGCCAGATGACGCTCGAGAGCGTGACGAACTCCCTGCGCCGCTTCGGCCTCGAGATCGATCCGAACTCGATCAAGCCGAACAACGTCGCGGCCGTCTTCGTGACGGCCGACATCGGTCCGTTTCTCAAAGAGGGCGCGCGCCTCGACGTGACCGTCAGTTCGATGGGCGACGCCGACTCTTTGCAGGGTGGGGTGCTCCTCCAGACCCCTCTGCGCGGGGCCGATGGCCGGGTCTATGCCGTCGCCCAGGGACCGCTTTCGCTCGGGGGCTTTTCCATTACCGAGCGCGACAATTCGGTGGTGAAAAACCATCCCACCGTCGGACGTATTCCCGAAGGGGCGATCATCGAGCGTGGCATCCCCACCGAGTTGATCGCGAATGACATGCTCGAGCTCCTCCTCCGTCAGCCCGACTTCATGACCTCGGTGCGTACCGCCCAGGCGATCAACCGCCATTTCCCCGGTGTGGCCACGGCGCTTGACGCCCACGCGATCCAGATCCAGCTCCCCGCGGAGTGGAAGGACCAGCCGATGGCCTTCATTGCCCAGGTCTCCCAGATCGAGGTCGAGCCCGACACCATCGCCCGTGTCATCCTCAATGAGCGCACCGGTACGATCGTCGCCACCCAGCCCGTCCGCATCTCCCAGGTGGCGATCAGCCACGCCAACCTGAGTGTCATCGTGCAATCCAATCAAAACGTCAGCCAGCCCAATGCCTTTGCGCCCGGGAACGAGGGTGGGGAAGGGGCCCAGGTCGATCCGGAGACTGGCGCGATCCTTGGCCCGGGCGGTCAGACGGCGGTCACGACCGACACGACGATCGCTGTCGTCGAGGAGGAGGGCGAGTTCACCGTCCTCGATGAAGCGCCCACCATCAACCAGCTCACCTCGGCCCTCAACGCGCTCGGCGTGACCTCGCGCGACATGATGGCGATTCTCCAAGCCCTCAAGACGGCTGGCGCTCTCCAGGCCGAACTCGTCGTGCAGTAGGGCCAATCCACTCTCTTTCTACATCCACATGACATCCACTTCCATCGCCCCCCTCGGGCTCGACCCGCAGCAGATCCGCCAGCAGTTCGCCGGGCGTGTGCAGCCCGACAACGCCGCCCAACTCTCCGGCGAGACCTTCTCGCAGGTGATGTGGCAGACGGTCCTCAAGGAATCGCTCGATCTCAAGGCCCTCGGCGGAGGGACCGAGGGGCTGGGTGGTGGCATGTATGGTGACCTCGTGAAGGAGGGCCTGACCTCTGCCATCTCCGCCCAGCTGGCCAAACAATCCCCGCTCTCGCTGGCGCCGCAGGGTGCCACCGGCGCGACCCGACCCAACCATGAATAACCCGCTTTTGGACCCTCCCGCGCCCTGGGAGCCGCTGGCCGACGCCTTTCGCGAGGAACTCGGCGAGTGCGCCCACCTGCTCTCCCTTCTCGAGGATCAGCAGGGGCTCATGATGCAGCGCCGCTTCGTCGAGGCCGGCGCGATGGACGCCGAGATCACCAGCCAACTGCACCGCCTGCAGGGTCTGCGGCAGCGCTCGCAGGACGTCTTTGCCGATCTCAGTGGGGAGGCGGACTTTGCCTCCCGCAAGGAAGCCTGGGATCGCTTCCTCGACGATCTCCCGATCGGGGCCCGCGAACTGTTCCGCGCCCTCCGCCAGGAGATGCAGCGCCAGTTCGCCCGCACCCAGCGCTTCAGCCAAGAGAACCTCGCCCTCCTCAACACCGCCCGCGAGGCCTACGGCGAGCTCCTTCGCCGCGTCGTCCCGAGCCAGGAAAAGCCGGCCTACGACGCCCGCGGCCGTTCCCGCCAGAGTTTCCGAGGCGGCGTCCGCTCGTTTGCCCAGATTGCCTGATCCCTGCCCGCCATGCCTGCTTCCATCCACAACCTCTATACGCAGAGCCGCTCCCTCCAGGCATACACGCAGGCGCTACAGGTCACCGGGCAGAACATCGCCTCGAGCGCGCAGAAGGGTTACGCGAAGCAACAGGTGGTCCTCCAGTCGAATCTCCCCGGGAGCGTGCCCCACATGGGCGGCTCCGCCGTCAATGCCTCGATCAAGGACACCCGCGACGCCCTCATCTCCTCGCAGATCCGCCGCGAGCAGGGTGATCTCGGTTATCAGGAGGAGCACCTCGGCTACGCCGAACAGCTCGAGCTGACCCTTTTCAGCGGCAGTGAAGGCCCGCTCGATCTGGCGGCCGAGGGCGGCGCCTACCTCAACCGCGGCCTCCTCTCCTCTCTTTCCACCTTCCTCGATTCCTGGGCCGACCTCGAGGCCAAGCCCGACGACACCGCCGCCCGCCAGTCCGTCCTCGACAGCGCTGGCGCCATGGTGGACCGCTTCCACAGCGATGCGGAAAACCTCGGCGAGCTTCGCGGCACCGTCGAGACGGCCGTCGAGGGCAGCGTCGCGCGCGTGAACGAGCTGCTCGGCCAGGTGGCCAGCGTCCAACAGCAGCTCTCCCGCCTTCCCGGCGGCCAGACAACGGCCAAGGCCGAACTCACGACCCTGCGCGAGGAGTCGTTGTCGGAGCTTTCCGAATACATTGGGTTCAGCTTCACCGACAATGCCGCCGCCCCCCTCGAGAGCAGTCTCACGGTGCGTCTCGCCGACGGCACGACGGCCGAACTCCTCACCGGCTCGCAGGTCAACGACACCCTGAACTGGGATGGCGCCGACCTCTCCCTCACCACTGCGGGGACCAACCTCGCGACCGACAAGGGCCGGCTCGGCGCCCAGGCCAACTTTCTCAGCGATACCCTCAACGAGTACGAGAATCACTGGGACCTGCTCGCCGGCGAGATGGTGCGCGTCGTCAACGGCCTTTACAATCCCGGTGCCACGCCGGGGGAGGACTTCTTCGTCGCGGGCTCGGGCACGGCTGGCTCGATCGAGGTGGAGGTGGCCAATGCCACCCTCCTGCGCGCCGGCACCGGCGGTACCGGTAACGACATCGCGCGCTCCCTCGCCGCCCTCGCCAAGGCCGACCTCGCCGCCGACCATGGCTCGCCGATCACTGCCGGCTCGTTCTCCGACGACCTTCTCGAGCGCCAGAACACCCTCGCCCGTCGCATTGCGAGCGAGCAGGATGCGGTGAGTGCGCAGGAGAAGGTGGTCTCCTTCCTCGAGCAGGAACAGCAGAGCCGCAGCGGAGTCGATCTCGACGCCGAGATCGCCCAGCTCCTCCAGTTCCAGCGCTCCTATCAGGCCAGTTCGCGCGTCTTGCGCACCCTCGACGAGGTCCTCCAGACCTTCCTCTCCGACCTGCGCTAGGACGCTTCGTCTCTTTCTCACTGATCCATTGCTTCCGTCCTCTCCACGCTCATGAACTCGATCGGGTCCGCCTACTACAACACCCACCTCCAGAACCAGTTCGCCAAGCTGCAAAACGCCCAGGCCGAGGCCCAGGCGAAGATCTCCAGCGGACGCAAGTTCACCCAGGCCTCCGAGGATCCCGCCTCTGCGCTCGAGACCCAGCGCATCTCCCTGCGCCGCCAGGAGATGGAAGGCGATGGCCATCGCCGCGATCTCGCCACCCGGATCAACGACGTCGCCGCCCTCACTGCCCAGCAGACCCGCGACGCCCTCGACGAGCTGTCCCTCAAGATCGAGCTGGCCTACGAGACCGGACCCGGTTCCGCCGACAACGCCAATTTCGGCGCGAGCGTGGACCAGGCCATTGAGCAGGCCGCTTCCATGCTCAACCTCGACCTCGAGGGCCGCTTCCTTTTCGGCGGGAGCGAGACCGCCCAGCCGCCCTTCGAAATCGTGCGCGACGCCGAAGGCGCCATTACCGAGGTCCTCTACAACGGCAGCACCGACCCCCTCGAGTTCGATATCGGCCTCGACGTGCGCATGGATCCCGCCGGCAATCCCGCCCTCAACCCGAGCTGGTCCGACTGGATGAACAACCTGCTCACCGCCAAGACCGATTTCGAAAACGGCAATTTCACCGCCTCGAAGGAAGCCCTCAACGCCGCCGGCGAGTCCGGCCAGCGCGCCTTTGCCGCCACCACCGACATCATCGGCAAGGCCACCCGCATCGCCACACTCTCGGAGTGGTCCGGCCAGGCCGACACCCAGCTCTCCGATCAGGAAGCCCGCCTCCAGGAGATCGACCTCAACGCCTCCATCCTCCAGTTCAACGAACTCCAGCGCAACTACCAGGCCAGCCTCCAGAGCGGTCGCCTCCTCATGACCCTCTCCCTCGTCGACTTCCTCTAGGGCCGATGTCCCGAGGCCAAGAGGTCTGGACGTCAGGAACCCCTCCTCCCAATCTGAACCTCCACTTCCCGCCCAAGCCTCAAACCCCTGCCACCCGATCCCTCGACCCCCAAACGTCCTGACCCTCTCCTGACGTCCCGACGTCCCGACCCCTCGACCTCCCGCCCTCTTCCCACCCATGCCACTCAAGCTCAAGATCAAGCCCGGCGAACGTGTCCTCCTCGGCACCACGCTCATCGAAAACGGCGAGCATCCCACCCAGATCTCCATCCTCAACCAGGTCCCCATCCTCCGCGAGAAGGACCTCATGAACGAGGAGATGGCCGATTCCGCCGCCAAGAAGCTCTATTACATCGTGCAGGTGATGTACATCGAGCAGTCCCGCTCGAAGGAGCAATACGAGGCTTTCCTGCGAATTACCAAAGACTTAATTCAAGCCGCCCCGTCATTGATCGATACTATATATAAAATCAGCGAACACATCCTCGCCGAAGCCTACTACCCGGCGCTGAAGGAGGCCAGGGCCCTCATCGAGAAGGAGTCCGAGCTCATCCGCCGCGTCACTGGGCAGTCTGCTTC
>JBKHAU010000047.1:0-10520 GCA_046542725.1 Opitutales bacterium | reverse complement strand
GGAGTAGGGCAATCTCCGCGGGCAAGGCGCAGTGGCGGCTTGCTGCCGCCCCCGTCTTGCGCATTGGGTAGGCGCCATGGACTGGAAACCCTGCGGCGACTTCGAGGAGATCCTCTACGAAAAGGCGGATGGTGTGGCGCGCGTCACGATCAACCGCCCGCACCGGCGCAACGCCTTCACGCCCGACACCGTGCGGGAGATGATCGAGGCGTTTTCCGATGCGCGTGACGATACCGCCGTCGGGGTCGTCCTGTTGCAGGGAAAGAACCCGCAGACCGATGGCAAATATGCCTTCTGCAGCGGCGGCGACCAGAAGATCCGCGGCGAGCAGAAGGGCGGCTACATCGGGAAGGACGGCGTCCCCCGGCTCAACGTGCTCGACCTCCAGCGGCTCATCCGCTCCATGCCAAAGGTCGTGATCGCGCTCGTCGCCGGCTACGCCATCGGGGGAGGGCACGTCCTGCACGTGGTCTGCGACCTCACGATCGCGGCGGACAACGCCGTCTTCGGCCAGACCGGACCGAAGGTGGGGAGCTTTGACGGGGGCTTCGGCGCGAGCTACCTCGCACGCATCGTCGGACAGAAGAAGGCGCGCGAGATCTGGTATCTGTGCCGTCAATACAGTGCGCAGGAGGCCCTCGAGATGGGCCTCGTGAACAAGGTCGTGCCGGTCGACGCACTCGGGGCGGAGGGTGAACAGTGGGCCCGCGAGATCCTCCAGCACAGTCCGCTCGCCATCCGCTGCCTGAAGAGCGCCTTCAACGCCGATGTCGATGGCCAGGCCGGCCTCCAGGAGCTGGCAGGCAATGCGACCCTGCTCTACTACCTCACCGAGCAGGGGGAAGAAGGGCATCGCGCCTACGTCGAAAAGCGCCCACCAGATTTCAGGAAATATCCCTGGCTGCCGTGACTCGAACTCTCGGGGCAGCGCGTTTTCGCGTCTGTCCATCGCCGTGGCACCCTGTCACTTTACTGATCCTCGCACCTCTCCTTCTTATGAAACGACGTTCCTTCTCGCTCGCCTGCGGCCTTTGCAGCCTGCTCCTTGCCTCCGCTCTCACCGCGCAGAATCGCGGCCCCGCCCCCAGTCCGCGCCAAGTCCTCGCTCAGGAGGTGGGGACCACGACGGTGACGATCGACTATGGTCGCCCCGGCGTGAAGGACCGCGAGATCTTTGGCGGGCTGGTGCCCTTCGGCGAGCCCTGGCGCACCGGTGCCAATGCTTCGACCAAGCTCACCCTCGAAGCGCCTGCGCGCCTGGGGGATCTCGATGTCCCGGCGGGCGAATACGCTCTCTATACCATCCCCGGCGAGGACGAGTGGACGATCATCCTTTCAAAGCACACCGAAGGTTGGGGTACCGGCGGGCACTCGGCAGAAAACGAACTTGGCCGTTTCACGGTTGAAGCGACGACGCTCGAGACCCCGGTCGAGACCTTCACGATCAATTTCAGCGGGTTTGATGGCTACACTGCCACGATGCATCTCGACTGGGACGACACGCGCGTCGCCTTTGTCATCGAGACCTTTCCGGCCGGGTGAGGCCGTCGGCGCAGTGTAGCCATTTTCTGGTGACATTTGTGTATTCCCTTCTTCGCGGCCTTCCCGCCCTCTTCGCTGTCTTGGTGACGCATCTTCATGCTGCTTCCGAGCCCATCCGGGCGGATCGCCTTTCAATGCATGCGGGGGAGGTCCAGCTCGCCCTCGAGCGTCTCGGCACGACGGCGCGAGTCCTCCACCTTGCGGCCCATCCCGACGACGAGAACACGCGTCTGCTGGCCTACCTCGCCAATGCGCGCCATCTCGACGTCGCCTACCTCTCCCTCACGCGGGGAGACGGCGGGCAGAATCTCATCGGGCCGGAGTTGCGCGAGCAATTGGGCCTCATCCGGACGGAGGAACTGCTTGCCGCGCGCCGGCTCGATGGCGCCCGCCAGTTCTTCACGCGGGCGGTCGATTTCGGCTATTCCAAGACCACTGCGGAGTCGCTCCGCATCTGGGGGCACGAGGCGGTCCTGGGCGATGTCGTCTGGATCCTTCGCCACTACCGGCCGGACATCATCGTAACGCGCTTCGAGCCCGCCGAAGGTTACACGCACGGGCACCACTCCGCCTCGGCCCAGCTTGCCATCGAGGCATTTCACGCCGCTGCCGATCCGACGCGTTTTCCGGAACAGCTCGCAACCCTCGAGCCCTGGCAGGCAACCCGCGTGGTCTGGAACACCAGTCCCTGGTTCTATCGGAGGCGGGGCCTCGACTTTGCGACCGATGGCCTCGGCACGCTCGATGTCGGTGCCTACCTGCCTGAACTCGGGGTGGCCGTCGGGGAACTGGCGGCCCGCAGTCGCACGATGCACAAGAGCCAGGGGTTCGGGGCGGGAGCGGCGCGCGGCGCGAGCACGGAGTATTTCAAGCTGCTCGCCGGCGCGCCCATGGAGGGGCGCGACCTCTTCGCCGGGATCGAACTGGGCTGGGCGCGATTTCCGGGGGGCGAGCAGGTCGCGGCTGCTGCGACGGACTTGGCCGGGCGTTTCGACCCCCGGCAGCCGGAGGCGCTTCTGCCGGGGCTGCGTGAGCTTCGGGCGGCCTTGGCGGAGCTGCCGCCGGATCCGGTGGTGCAGACGAGAATCGCCGAGACCGAGCGGCTCATGCTGGCGGTTCTCGGGCTGCATGCCGAGGCCCGCGTGCCGACCGCGGAGGTGGCTCCCGGAGGGGAGCTCGAGCTCGAGCTGGAGATCCTTCAGCAGCGGCCGGGAGACGTGCGGGTGGTGGCGATCGAACTGCCTTTGGGCGGACCGGTGGCACGGCCGGAAGCCGCCCTTGCGTGGCAGGCACCATGGAGCTGGCAAGCGCGCTGGGAGGTGCCGGCCGAAGCGCCCCTGACGCAGCCCTTCTGGCTCGAGCAGCCGGGCACCACGGGGCTCTTTGTGGTCGAGCCGATCGAACGCCTGGCGGAGGCGGCGGCCACTCCGCCGCTGGCCGCCCGCCTCCTCCTCGAGGTCGAAGGCCAGCCGATTGCCCTCAGCGTACCGCTGCGCACCCGTTCGGTCGATCCCGTGGAGGGCGAACTTTTTGAACCGCTGCGCGTCGTCTCCCCGGTGTATGTGAATTTTCAGGACAGCGTCTACCTCGCACCGACGGGCAGGAACCGCTCAGTCCGACTCGAGGTGGGATCGCGCACCCGCTCCCAGGCGGGAGCGGTCAGTCTGCTTGCGCCCGAGGGATGGAGCGTGGAGCCGGCGCGGCAGGGATTCGTTCTGGACGCCGCGGGGGACACCGAGACCTTCGACTTTCAACTCCGCGCGGAGGGCGATCGACCCGCCGCCGGGGCGCTCAAGGCTGAGTTCGAGGCAGGCCCCGCGCGCAGCCTCACCTTGATCGATTACCCGCATATCCCGCCGCAGGTGCTGCAGCCTCCCGCGGAGGCGGTCGTGAGGCCGGTCGACCTGCGCCTGGCGGGCACACGCATTGGGTATCTGATGGGCGCAGGGGACAGTATTCCCCAGGCCCTGCGGGCGATCGGCTACGAGGTGACGGAGCTGGGGGCGGAGTCCATCGAGACGGAGCGGCTGGGAGAGTTCGACAGCATCGTGCTGGGTATCCGCGCGCTCAATACGGTCCAGGGCATCGACGCCGTCATGCCCGCGCTCTTTGCCTATGCGCGCGGTGGCGGCACCGTGGTGGTGCAATACAACACCTCCCACGCCCTCCGGACTGATCAACTCGCGCCGTTTCCCCTCACGCTTTCCCGCGGACGGGTGACGGACGAGACGGCCCCACTGCAGATCCTTGCCCCGGAGCACCCGGCGCTGAGCCATCCTCACCGCATCGGGCCGGAGGATTTCGAGGACTGGGTGCAGGAGCGCGGCTTGTATTTTCCCTCGCAATGGGACGCCGCTTTCACGCCCCTGCTTGCCGGTCACGACGTGGGCGAGGCACCGCTGGAGGGGGGATTGCTCGTCGCGCCGGTCGGGGAAGGGTGGTTTGTTTATACCGGGCTGTCCTTTTTTCGTCAGTTGCCGGCCGGGGTGCCGGGCGCATACCGCTTGTTTGTGAACCTGTTATCCCTCGGCCATGAGTGAGCTTCTCGACCCCCTGCCCGACGACGATGCCCATCTTCCCGTGCCCGGCTTCCGCACCTGGCGCCGGGCCTACGCCTTCGTCGTCATCTGCTTTGTCGTGCAGGTGGTCGTCTACACCGCGCTGACCTGGATCTACGCGTGAGCCTGATCGACTACGTAGTGCTTTTTGGGACGCTTCTGTCCATCGCCGGCTACGGCATGTGGCAGACGCGGCGCGACCGCGGCTTGCGCAACTATCTGAAGGGCGACGACTCCATTCGCTGGGGCACGATCGGCCTTTCCGTGATGGCGACCCAGGCGAGCGCGATCACTTTTCTCTCCACCCCGGGGCAGGGGTTCGCGAGTGGGATGGGTTTCGTCCAGAACTACTTTGGGCTGCCGTTCGCGATCATCGTCGTGTGCGCGGTGTTTCTTCCCATCTATCGGCGGCTGCGGGTCTACACGGCCTATGAATACCTCGGGCAGCGCTTCGACCTGAAGACGCAGATGCTCGGGGCAGGGCTCTTTCTCGTGCAGCGGGGGCTGGCGGCCGGCATCACGATCTATGCCCCAGCGATCATTCCCTCCACCCTTCTGGGGTGGAGTCTCGACATGACGGTGGTGGCGACCGGCGTGGTGGTGATTCTATACACCGTCTCCGGCGGAACAAAGGCGGTGAGCATCACCCAGCGCTACCAGATGGGGGTGATTCTTGTCGGTATGGTGGTGGCCTTCGGCTACATCCTGCACGGGCTCCCGGAGGGCGTCTCGCTGGGCGACGCAGTGAGCCTCGCGGGCGCGACGGGCAAGCTCGAGATCGTCGACTTTTCCTTCGATTTTGAGCAGCGCTATACCTTCTGGTCGGGGCTGCTCGGGGGCTTTTTTCTCGCCCTCTCGTATTTCGGGACGGACCAGTCGCAGGTGCAGCGCTACCTCGCGGGGACCTCCACCCTGAGCAGTCGCCTGGGTCTGCTCTTCAATGCCGTGGTGAAGATCCCGATGCAGTTTTTCATCCTCTTCGTCGGGGTGCTGGTTTTTGTCTTTTACCAGTTCGAGAAGCCGCCGCTCTTTTTCAACCAGCCGGCGTGGGAGACCGCTCTGGCGAGCGAACGCGGGCCGGAGTTGGCGGAGTTGGAACGCGAGCATGCCGTCCTCTTCGACGAAAAGGCGGGGGCGCTCGCCGCCCTCGAGGCCGCCCGCGGGAGCGGGCAGAATGGGCTGGTGGCGGAGAACAGGGCAATCGTGCTGGCGCTGGAAGACGCCGACCGGGATCTGCGCGAGCGTGCCAAGGGTCTTCTCCTCGAGCTCGATCCCAACGCCGATGTAAAGGATTCCGACTACGTCTTTATCACCTTTGTCCTGACTTACCTCCCACATGGGGTCATCGGCCTGCTCATCGCGGTGATCATCGCGGCGGCAATGTCGTCGACCGCCTCCGAGCTGAACGCGCTGGGCTCGACCACGACAGTCGACATCTACCGCAAGCTCATCAACCCGGACGATTCCGACGAGCACACGGTCAAGATGTCTCGCTGGTTCACTGCCGGGTGGGGCGGGCTGGCGATCCTTTTTGCCCTGTTTGCGAGTCTCGTGGAGAACCTCATCGAGGCGGTCAATATCGTCGGCTCGCTCTTTTACGGGGTCATCCTCGGGATTTTTCTCGTCGCGTTTTTCCTCAAGCATGTGCGCGGATCGGCGGTCTTTGCGGCGGCGATCCTGAGCCAGGGGCTCAATCTCTTTCTCTTCTACCGGGTGGATCTCGGCTATCTCTGGCTGAATCCGACCGGGGTCTTTTCGGTCGTGGTCCTGGCGCTCGTTTTCCAGGCTCTCTTTGGCCGTGATCAGAAAGGGGTGGGCGGTGTCGGAGAGTAGTCGTGAGGCGGTGATCTGCTTCGGGCAGCAGCCCTGCGGTTTCTTTCCGCGGCGGTTTCTCTATGCCAAGATCGCCACGGCGCGCCGCCTGCGGGAGGAGATCGGGGGCCGCATTGTCTTTTTCTACCACGACAGCGACCACGATCCGCGCGAGACACAGACGATCCTGCGCCATCGTCAGAGCGGGGACCAGGCGCGCCTCAACTTCACCTTTGAGAACAAGGTGCAGCGCAAATACAGCCCGCTCTACGCCAAGCGCGTGGTCGATGGCTGGGCCGCGTCGATGGGGCGTCAGCTCCCGCAGTACGTCGATGAGGCCGCGCAACGCGCCTTTGCCGCGGGAAGGGGCGCGACGGTGGGCGAGTTCTGCCTCTCGGTCTATCGGGCGATGGGATTGCTCGAGGGCGTCGAGGTGATGCGGTCGGGCGACCCGGGGGTGCGGGAGAAGGCCTGCGCGGTGGAGGACTTCTATGTCGATGTGTGCTGGGAGGGGGAGCTCGTGCGCGCCCGGCGTGGTGCCGACGGGGGCCTGCGGCTGCACTGCGGGGGTCCGAAATGGATCGACCTGCCCCCGGCGAAAGTGCGCCCCGCCGCCATCAGTCCGACGCGGGATACGCGCATGCGCTGGATGCAGTCGGTCGTGCGCTGCACACATTACATTGCCGGCGCGGGTGAGTTGGCCTACCTCAATCAGGCAGAAACGCCGGAAGTGACCTTTGTTCCCCGCGATGCCATCGAATGCTCTGGAGAGGCCTATGTCGAAGTCCCCTGAAGCCCCCCCCACGATTCTCGCCCTCGGAGCGCATCCGGACGACATCGAGTTCGGCTGTGGTGGCGTGCTCCTCCAGGCGGCTGCACGCCGGAGCGCGATCCATCTCCTGGTCTGCACGAAGGGAGAGGCCGCCAGTCACGGCAGCCCCCTGGAACGGGAGGCGGAGTCTCAGGTGGCGGCGGGCATGCTCGGCGCGCAGTTGCGTTTCCTCGCTCTCGAAGGCGATTCGCACCTCGAGCCGACGGTGGATGGGGCCGTTGCGATGGCGCGAATCCTCCGCGAGGTGCGGCCGGCGGTGCTGCTCGCGCCGACCGCCGAGCCCAACCAGCATCCGGACCACGTCGCAGTCGCGCGCATGGCGCGGGATGCCGCGCGCCTCGCCCGCTATGGTGGGCTCGACGAACTGTCGGCCCTCGCGCCTCATGCCATCCGCCATTTGCTGCACTACGCGATCACGCCCGGGGCCGAACCTGCGCGCGCCCACGGCATACGCATCGATATTTCCTCCGTGAGGGAGGCATGGGAGGAACTCATGCGCTGCCATGGCAGCCAGATGGGGACCCGCCCCTACGTCGACCTGCAACTCGCGCGGGCGCGCACCTGGGGACTCGAGGGAGGAGTGGCCTACGCGCAGGCGTTGTTCCCGGCCGATCCGCTGGTCTTTGGCGGAATCGATGAACTGGGAGGGGCGGCCCGCGCGTTTTGAGGATGGGAGACGACTCGGCAAAGCTGCGCATCGGCACGGTCTGCTATCCGCTCATCGGGGGAAGCGGCATTCTCGCGACGGAGCTGGGGCACGCCTTGGCGGCGCGGGGACACGCGGTGCATTTTCTATCCTACGCCAAACCCGTGCGCCTGCATGCGGAAGCGCCGGGGATCCACTTTCACGAGGTGAAGGTGGGCGAATACAGCCTTTTCAAATACCCGGACTACACCCTTCCGCTGGCGGTGCGCATGGCGGAGGTGGCGGAGCGCGAGGCCCTCGACCTTTGGCACGTCCATTATGCCGTGCCACACGCCACCGCCGCTTTTCTTGCCGGTCAACTGATGGGAGAACGCCGGCCGAAGGTCGTCACCACGCTGCATGGGACCGACACCACGCTCTTTGGGGAGGATCCGAACTACCGCGCCGTGATCGAACACGCCCTGCGCCAGAGTGACCGTCTCACGACGGTCTCGGACAGCCTGCGAGGACAGACGCGCGCGGCCTTTTCCCTCGGGGGACGCATCGACGTAATCCACAACTTCTACGAACCGGAGCCGGCGAAGCGCTCACGGGCAGCGGTGCGCGCGGACCTCGGGTTGCGTGAGGACGAGCATCTGTTGTTGCACATGTCGAACCTGCGTCCGGTGAAACGGGTGGACCTGCTTCTGCGAAGCGTCGCGGCGATGAGCGAGCGCTCGCGGGTGCGTCTGCTGATCCTCGCCGGCGGATCCTTTGCGCCCTATGAAGGACTGGTGCGCGAACTGGGCCTGGAAGAGACGGTGCTCGTGCGGGTCAACGTCGGCGAAGTGGAGGACTACCTGCAGGCGGCCGACGGCGCGGTCTACACCTCGGAAAAGGAGTCCTTTGGCCTCAGCATCCTCGAGAGCATGTATTTTGGGCTCCCGGTGGTGGCGTTTGGCGTCGGCGGAGTGCCCGAGGTGGTGGAGGATGGGCGCACGGGTTCGCTGTGCGCGTTCGGCGAGGTCGACGGGGTGGCGTCGGCCCTCGACCGGTTGGTGAGAGATCCCGCGCTGGCGCGCGAAATGGGGGCGGCGGGCCGGGCGCGGGCGCAGGCGCTGTTCAGCGAGGATGCCATCGTGCCACAGTACGAGGCGCTCTATCACGAGGTCCTTGCGGGCGCCTCGAGGCAGGCTTAGCCCGGCCGCTCAGTCGAGGCGCTCACCGCGGCGAAGTTTCTCGAGGGCGCGCTGCACGGTCTCGCGGTTGGCGGTGTCTTGCGCGGAGAGGTCCGCGGTGGCGCGCTCGAGCCATTCGATGGCTTGGTCGTTCTCGCCGAGGGCGGCGTAGGCGCGGGCGACCCCGAAGGCAGCGGGCCATTGGCCAGGATGGCGTTCGACGTTGAGCTGGAGCACCTCAAAGGCGCGCTCCGGCTGCTCGAGGGCGAGCAGGGTGCGCCCATAATTGAAGAGATCGCTGGCGGAGCCGATCTGGACCGCGCGGTCCATCACCGCCTCGGCCGCGCCGGGGCGCCCGAGGTGCTCGAGAATCTGCGCCTTGAGCTCGTAGGCGGCAAAGGTCTCGCGTCCGACGAGGGGGCCGGTGAGGGCCTGGTCGATCCATTCGAGGGCGGTCTCGAGCTGGAGGTCGTGCTGCAGGGCATAGCGGGCGGCGTTGACCCAGGAGCGGTGGACAAAGCCTTTCTCGCCGCGGAGTTCGCGCGCGAGCGACTCCATCGTGAGCAGCGGGGTCTCCGCCTCGAGGAGGAACGGGATCCGCTTTGCTTCCCAGCGGAGCTCGAGGGTGGCGGAAGATTCGGTGACGTTGCTGAACTGGTAGGTGAGCAATTCGGAAAACGGGGCCTCCGCCCACTGGGTGGTGATGCGCAGGGCATCGAGCGCCGGATCGTAAAAATAGCTGCCCCAGGACTCATGATCGTGGGAGAAAATAACGGTCACTTCGCCCGAGGGTGCGATCGCCATGAAGAGCCCGTAGGTGCCGGCAGGCAGCCGTTCCCCTTCGATGCGGAGTGGCGTGGAAGTGGTGAAGACGGTGTTCTCGTTGGCCCCGGCGCGCCAGGGCGACGCCTTCGCGGTGCCAAAGCCGAGGTCGGTGAATCCCCAGGGGACGAGTTCTCCCCAGACCTCGCGGTCGCGCACGCTCGGGCGCGAATAGGTCACACTCACGTCGCTCAGACCGATGCGTTGCATCACGCTCGCGAGCGGACTGGGGCGGGGCAGGGTGACGGTCTGGGCCCGCGCGAGGAGCGGCAGGAGAACGAGGCCGAGGAGCAATGAAAGGACGAGGGGGGCCGAGATCTTCATGACGAATGAAAATGGAAACGAAGCCCGGAGGTTAGCGCCAAGGGCGTGGGGGAGGCAAGCAGGGCAAGGGACGTGCCCCTCAGAGCAGCACGGGAATGCGGATCCAGCCCATCCCGCAAGCCTCCGCCGCCTGGATGCCGAGCTCGCTGTCCTCGAGCACGCAGCAGTCTTCCGGTTTCACCCCGAGGCGCTCGGCGGCGAGGAGGAAGAGATCGGGGGCGGGCTTGGCGCGCTCGACGTCGTCGGCGGTGACGACGACGGGGAAGAGATCCGACACACCGATGATGCGCAGCGTTGCCTCCACATCCTCGCGGTGGCCGCCGGAGGCGACGGCGAGGGGCACCGCGGCTGCGGCCAGCTCCCGGGCATAGTCCACGGTCGGCTGGAGGGGTTCGATCTCGTGCATGTGGGCCGAGAAGAAGCGGTTCTTGGCGTTGATCGCGGTGTCGTGGTCGATCTGGAGGGAGTGTGTCTCGTTCCAGTGGTCGACGGTTTGGCGGAGAGCCATGCCGGCGACGCTCATGAAGTTCTCACGGGCGAGGCGAAAGGGAGCCCCGGCGGCCTCGAGGCCATCGTTCCAGGCGCGCAGGTGCAGCGGCATCGAATGGGCGAGCGTGCCATCGCAATCGAAGATGTAGGCGGCGTAGGCCTTGTCGGGTCGGTCGAGCTGAAACATGGAGAAAACGGTAGGGACTCAGACGTGGACAAAAAAAAGCCGGCCCACGAGGGGCCGGCAAACGCTGGGTTGGGGTAACACGCAATAAAGAAGCGTGCCTAGATCTGGCCAAAGAGCGTCTTGCCTGTCGAGAGCAAATCTTCGCAGGCCT
>JBKHAU010000046.1:0-10549 GCA_046542725.1 Opitutales bacterium | reverse complement strand
CCCGCCCTGCGCGAGGGACTCGCCAATCGCGGCGCCGGCCGCTTGGAGGGTCTCACGGTTGCCTTCGCGCACCCGGCGCTGGAGGTCGAGGCTGCGGTCGTAGAATGCGTCGGCGAGCGAACTCATGGGATCCATTGGAGGTGGGCGCGGGCTTCGAGTCGAGCGTCGGCTGAGGGCTGCCGCGACGCTTCACCGGGGAGTGGGCTCATGGGGCCGCACCCAGGCGGAAAAACCCCACCGTCGCCGGGTCGAAGTCGATGAGGACCTCGAACAGCCCATTCTCCACCTCGCTCACGCTCGCCGTCACCACTTGCCAGGACTCGAGGTCCGCGCTCGCCTCGACCTGGAGGGCGGAGGCATCTCCGTCGAAGGCGACCGAGAGGGCGAGCTGGCCGGGCGCCGCGTAGTCGACCGCGCGCACCTCCACTCCGGTGAGGCTGGTGCTGCCGGTGTAGTCCACCTTCACGCTCGCACTGCCCGTCACGCTGAAGGCATGGACCACGGGGGCGTAGCCCGGCCGGCCAAAGACGACGATGTAGTCCCCATCGCCGGGCAGTGGCACGGCGTAGGCGCCCTCGCTCGAGCTGTGGGTGTAGTGCGTCCCGCCCTCGATCCAGATCCGCACGTCGGCGATCCCCTCACCTGCGCTGTAGAAGCTGTCCCCGTCGCTGTCCAAATAGGCCACGCCCACCAGAAACGGCCCGTCTCGGCTCGTGCTCGCACCGAAGTTCTGGGTCATGAGCAGGGGCCCGTAGTTCACATTGCCGACTGTCTTGGAGCCCTCATGGATGCCGACGCCGATCTCACGGTAGGCGCCGTTGTGGATCGAGATTCGGTGACCGGGAGGCACCTGCATGCCGCCGGTGCCGTTGCCCCAGTCGACGTTGAAGGCGGCGTGGGCGTGCCATGGCGACTCGGCATGCGCGAAGACGTTTTCTCCGCTGCGCACCGCCGTATAGCCCTGCCGGGAGATGCGGTCACCCGAGCCATCGCCCGGCTGGTTGGGCGCGACCGGGCTGGAGGACGAGACGTGCTTCTGGAAGGTGTTGAGAAACATGTCCTCGCTGTGAAGGCGGGCGGCGGCGGTGAGCCGGGCGTTGATCGCGAGGGGCGGCACCGTTTGCACGAGGTCGGCAAACTGCGCCTCCATGAGATCGAGGTCGACATTGAAGCCGCTTTCATCGTCATAAGCACTTAGCACCGCCGGGTCGGTCGTGGCGCGCAGACGGGCGGCTTCGGCCACGGCGTCAGCGCGGGCGCGGTTGATGTATTCCACCGTCAGGACCTCCTCCGCGGTGGGCTCGCCGACGCCGTCGTAGCGTTCGGGGGTGAAGGCCGTGTCGATCTGGATGTTGTCGATAAACCACCCAATCGAGCCGCCTGAAGGATCTCCGTAATAGGAGCCGGAGCCGAAGGAAAGGACGAAGCGGATTTCGATCTCGGAGCCGGCGAAGCCCGCAAGGTCGAGGGAGACAAGCTCAAAGCCGCCCTGCACGGGCTCGTTGGCAACCTGCCCCGCGAGCGTCCAGAGGTCAGTCCAGCTGCCGCCACTCGGGCGCGCCTGCACCCGGGCCGTCTGGTCGGTTGTGGCGTAGCCCAGCCGGCTGAGGAAGAACAGGCGCGTCGCGGCCCCTGGAGCGATCGTCGGGGCGAGGGTGAGGGACTGGCTGGCGGCGTTGGCGTTGACGAGGCGGAAGGCGCGGCTGCCCTCGGCCACGGTTGCGCTCTGCAGCACGTCGTAGCCCGGGTTGGCGGGCGAGACGGTGACCTCCTCGAGATCTTCGGCCGGTTCAAACCAGCGGTTAACCGGCCCATCCGTCGCGAGCGGAGCGACGGGCTCTGTCTCCAGCGTCGCCGTGCGCATCGTCTGCCGCGGTTCGGCGAGAACGCTGGGCCGTGGAGAGCCTGCACTCCAGGTGGGGGGGTGGGGCGGCGGTGCCTCGGGGGTCCCTTGCGCGAAGGGCGCACCCGCGAGCAGCAAGACGAGGGGGAATCGAGCGTGAAGGGGGCGACGGAGCACGGACGAGCGCATGTGCGCGAGCCAAGCGACAAAGCGTGCAAGGGTCAATCGCCTCCATGCCGGCACCTGCTCGGCGCCCCCGGGCAAGACTGAAGGCGATCCACCCGTAATGGCGACCGACGAGGCCTGCCCCGCCTGAAAATCCAACCGCGCAAGGTCTGATTGTCCAAGAATCCCGGCTCAAATCGACTATCCTCCCGACTCACTCCCCAACAAGAACTGCGCACCGCGGCCCAAGCGCCGCGATTCCGCCTCACACACGAGCCGAACCGATGTCGAACCGCACTCATCATATGGAACCCAAACAATGGACCCTGGAAATCGTTCCCGGTCACGCCGACCGGGTCGGCGTCTTCAAGGGGCTGGTCGAGGAGATTTTCATCACCATGATTCCCGGGAGCCCGGTCGAGAACTGCGTGCAGGCGATGCGTGAGGTCGTGGAGAAAGGCTTCCGGCCAGTTCCCCATGTGGTCGCGCGGAACTTCGCCACGGAAGCGGCCTTGACGGAGTTTTTTGCCGAGGTGCGACGGCTCGAAGTGCCCAAGGCGCTGCTTCTGGCAGGAGGCCAGAGTGAACCGGCGGGGCCGTTTGCCAGCACGCGGGACCTGCTGCAGACCGAGGCCTTTCGTGAATCGGGTCTTCGCACGGTGGCCGTCGCCGGACATCCGGAAGGTAATCCTGATGACCCCCAAAGCCAGGAGAGTCTCCTGCACAAATGGGAGTTCCTTTGCCGGCAGGACATCGCGATGGAGATCGTGACCCAGTGGAGCTTTTCCGCCGAAAACGTCGACGCCTACCTCGAGCGCCTCGCCTCCCTGGGGCTCGACGTCCCCGTGCGGGTCGGCATCCCGGGGCCGGCCTCGCTGAAGACATTGCTCAAATACGCCCAGGTCTGCGGGGTGGGCGCATCGACGACCGCGCTGAAAAAGCAGGGCTTGAACATGGGGCGGCTCCTCGTCTCGAGCAAGCCCGACAAGTTTGTCGCGGACATCAGCCGTTCGGATCGCTTTCACCTCTATCCCTTCGGCGGTCTCGAAAAATGCGCGCAGTGGCTGCAATCGCGCCGGGAAAGCCAGACCGCTGCTTCGACCGCCTCGGTCGCCGATACCCAACCTGCCGGAGGCCGCGATTTCGCACGGGGAACGAAGCAGAAGTGAGTCCGGAACCGCCGGCGTTTCCGTCGGCCCTGGGACAAAAGGTATTGCGCACCGGTTCGCTCACGCGCCCGTCCTCGTAGACGCCCACCCGCCGCGCATCTTCAGAGGACCCAGGCGGTGCCGAAGGCGATCCAGAGCGGAATGGTGATCAAGCCGAGAAGGGTTGTGCCCAGCACCACCTGCACGGCGGTGCGCGTATCGCCCTCGAAATGCCGCGAGACGACGAGGGGAAAGATGCCCGCCGGCATCGCGGCCTGCACCACGAGCACGATGCGCAGCTCCGGGGTGAGACCCGGGAGATAGCGCGCGAGGAGCAGAAAGGCGAGGGGCAGGAGACCCAGTCGGAGGAGGGCCGCGACGACGCCCGCGCGCGGCGCCCGCAGCAGGCTGAGCGCACGCTCCTCGCGGAGAAGGTCGGCAAGGGTCGCCCCCGCGAGGACGAGTCCGATGGGGATGGCACACTGCGAGAGCCAGAGGATCGACTCGGTGACAAAGCCTGGCAGGTGCGTATCGAGGCCGAGCAGATTGAGCGAGAGGGCGACGAGCAGGGTCACGACCGGCGCGTTGATCACGCGGGACCAGAGCGAGCGCTTCGAGCCAGTGGTGAGAAGGGCGATGCCCACTGTCCAGATCGCCACTTCGATACCGACGTTGTGGATGAGGAGCACGCCTACCGTGGCGTCGTTGTCGATCCCCGGCAGGGCGAGCACGACGGGGATCGCAATGTAGCCGTAGTTGTAGATGCCGGTCGTGAAGGCGAAGGTGCCCCGCTCCCGCGGATGGCCGCCGCGCAGGGCTTTCGCCGCCATCCAGGCGAGGCCAAAGCCGAGCACGATCGTGCCGAAGCCGACCGCCGGGGCGAGCCAGAGCTGACGGGGGTCATCGAGCGCCGGATTGCCGAGAACGAAGCGCAGGATGAGGGCGGGGTAGAGGACATTGACCACCACCCGCATGAGGCTCTGGTCCGCTTCCCGCGTCAGCACCCGCCCCCGGCGCAGACCGAAGCCCAGCCCCATGAGGCAAAAGACGGGCGCGATCTTCGCAAGCAGGAGGGTGACGGACAGCATGGGCGAGAAGGGAGCGGCGGCGGCCGCGGCGGATTCACCACCACCCGGAGACGTAACCCTGGGCGAGCTTCACCGCAAACACCCCGACGTTGCTCGCGACGTGTGCCGCGATGCACGGAATGAGCGACCAGTGCGGATTCCACCGCGCGAACCGCACATAATAAAACCAGAGCGAGTTGAAAAAAAGGATGAGAAGCGTCCAGCCGGACTTGGCGTCGCTCTTGAAGCCCTCCGGCACCATTCCGCCGTCCTCCGGGAACTCCAGATAATACTGCACGTGCAACAGCGCGAAGAGAAGCGACGCCCCGACGATGGAGAGCCAGAGCACACGCGGGCCCTTCTTGTCGTAGAAGACGAAACCGCGAAAAATCATTTCCTCGATGAACCCCGCGCAAATGAAGGGCAACAGCATGACCGCCGTCACCTTCGATTGCTCGTCGACCACGCCGAGCTGGTATTCGCCCGCCGTCTCGATCCCGACGAGCAGCAAGGCCCCCGCGATCGCGATCAACACCCAGCGCAGCGACGCCGTCGTCGCCCCGGGAAAGGCCTGTCCGGACCGCGCTCCCTCCCGCCAGGCTTGGAGGTCTTCCCACCAGAGGCGGAAGAGGTAGATCGAGGCAGCGAGCGTGAGGAGGATGAAGATGGGATGGTCGCTCATCGGGCGGAAAAACCGCGCACCCTGTGCAGTGACGCCGTTTGACGCAAGTCTCTTGCCTTTTGGCGCACAATACGTGCCCTGTCCGCAATGAACCAAGACAGCGTGAGCGCTCCCGCCCGGCCGGAGGGCATCGCGGCGGTGACCGCGCCCATCGAAGCCGACCTGCGGCGTCTCGAAGCCTACCTGCGCCGCGAGGTTTCAGCCTTTGAGCCCGAGGTGCAGCCCCTCGTGGACTACACCCTGGGTCACAGCGGAAAGAAGATTCGTCCCATCCTTGTGTTCTATGGCGGCTGGCGTCCGGACGAACCGGCGAGTGAGGAACTCGTGCGCGCCGGCGCAGTCGTCGAGATGGTCCATCTCGCCACCCTCGTCCACGACGACATCCTCGACGACGCCGCGATGCGCCACCGCATGCCGACCGTCACGGCCGAGCACGGCCCCGACGTCGCCGTTCTCCTCGGTGATGCGCTCTTTGCCCACGCCCTCAAGCTCGCCGCGGACTTTCCCACCGTGGAGGTGTGTCGGTCCGTCGCCCGCGCCACCCGGCAGGTGTGTTGTGGTGAGATCGCGCAGAGTTTTGCCCGCGGCGAGACCCGCCTCTCGCTCGAGGCCTACTACCGCATGATCGACCTGAAAACGGCCGAACTGTTCGCCGTCTCCGCGCGGCTCGGGGCCTACCTTCGCGGCGGCCCTCCCGCCTTCGTCGAGGCGGTCGAGCGCTTCGCCCGCGACCTCGGCATCGCCTATCAGCTCTACGACGACGTCGCCGATTTCCTCGGGCGCGAGGAAGCCACCGGCAAGACCCTCGGGACCGACCTCGAGAGCGGGAAATTCACTCTTCCGGTCCTTCTCTTTCTGGACGCACTCGTGCCGTCTGATGCCGCCCAGTGGCGCGCGCGGCTGCGCGACGGCACCGCCGATCCGTCCCGCCTCCTCGCCGCCATGCAGGCCGAGGAGGTCCTTCCACGGGTGCGGGAGGCATTTGTCGCGCGGCTCGCCGCCGCCCGCCACCACCTCGCGCCTTTTGCCGACGCCGAGCCTGCCGTCGGTCAGCTCGATCGCCTCGCCCGCTATGTCGAGGGCGCCATGGAACGCTACATCCCAGCGTGATGCACCCCCTCCTCCGCCTAGCGGGCAAATGAAATGTCCCAGGCGGGAATTTTTCTCCTCTTCGAACCTCCTACCTGCGAGAACGTCCCTACCCCGGACCAGGTTTGCATTCCCCATTGCCAACCCGTCCCACTGCTAACAATCTACTTTCTGTTCGATGGCTTTTTCTCGACCCATAGCGCAGGACGCCGCCTCCTCTGTCCCGGTGGAAACCCAGAGCGAGGCAGACATCGATGCGACCTACGTGCAACGCGTGCAGGACGGCGATGTGGCCGCTTTTGATTACCTCGTCCAGAAGTATCGCGAGCGCCTCTTCTCGATCGTCTATAACCTGACCTCCAATCGCGAGGATGCGGCCGACCTCGTGCAGGAGGCTTTCATCAAGGCTTTTGGCTCGATCAGCCGTTTTCAGGGCAAGAGTTCCTTCTTCACCTGGCTCTATCGCATCGCCGTGAACACCGCCCTGAGCCACCTCAAGCGGAACCGCTTGCGGCGCTTCTTTTCCCTCGAAAATATTCACGATGAAGCCAGCTCGCTGGAGATCGTGGAGGCCCTCTCGGTCAAGACCCGGACAGAGAAGGGGGCCATCCTCAACGAGCTTCAGGAAAGATTGAACGAGGCCCTGCAGAAGCTGTCTCCCAAACATAGGACCGTCGTGGTTCTCTTTGAGATCGAGGAGCTTTCGCACCAGGAGATCTCGGAGATCATGGGGTGTTCTGTAGGTACCGTGCGGTCCCGGCTGCACTACGCCAAGCAGCAGCTCCAAGCGCATCTGCAAGACTACCTCAAGTAAGATCACATGCCCTCCACTACCGAACATCCCGTCACCTTGGAAAAGCTTCTCCGCCTGAAGCGGCATGAGGTCCCTGACGCGGAATTTTGGAGCCGCTTCGATCGTGATCTGGAGCGCCGTCGCCTCCGCGCCCTCGTGCAGGATGGTGCCGAGGGGAAGATGCAAGGGCGGTGGACACGGGGGCGCCTCCTCGGCGGACTCTTTGCCACCGCGGCGAGCGTCGCTGCCTTGGGTGCGCTGGTGCTCGTGCAGGAGGACGGCTGGTTCCTCGCTCCGGTCGATGGGCCGGGGTTTGAAGAGGTTCTTCCCGCCGTCGCGCAGGTTTCGCCGGGACCCCTCGAGGCTCGCCTCGAGAGCATGGCTGCGGTCGATGGCGCGTTGTCCCCGCCGGGCTGGCCAGATGGGGCTCTGGTCGCCGACTCCCGGTTTGTCGTTGATTCGCTTTCGGCCGCCGGGGAACACAGTCACTTTCTCCGCATCCACGCCAATCCAGTCTTCTCCGAAGTCCGACGAGATGGTGCGCAATTCGTCGCCGACGCCTTCACGGCGGGAAACCGGGCGTCCGCCACCTTCCTCACGGATCGTCCGCGGGGCCAGTTCTAGAGCAGGTTTGAGCGCGATGGCCCGCAATGGTCTCCGGCGCTGTGCCGGCTCCCTTGTCCTTGCTGTGGTATTGTTGAGTGGGGCTCGCAGCGACGGGCAGGACACGCTTTCCGCGGTGGATCGCCGCATCGTGGAGCTGGTTGCCGAACATCGCGACGCGATCGTGCGGGTAACCGGCGCGCGGGAGGGCGATGACGCGCAGAAGTCGGCCCAGGCGGTCATCGGCACGGGCTTTTTCATCAGCCGCCAGGGCCACGCCCTGACCAACGCATCGATTGTCGGCAACGCAGACCGCATTTGGGTCGAGCACCGTGGGGTGGAGTATGCGGCCGAACTCGTTGGGCACGACCTCGCTTCCAACATCGCCCTCCTCCGCCTGCGCAATCTCCCGGCAGACTTCTCCTTTCTCCATCTGGGGGACTCGGCCGAACTTCCGCGCATCGGCCAAACTGTTTTGCGCCTTTCGATGCCCCTCCGCTTCGATGCGTCGCCCCGGTTGGGGATCGTCGCCGGGGCCGAAAGCAGCTTCGGGGGGCGTCTTTTCCCCTGCAAATACATCCGCGTGGCGATGGATGCGGGGCCGGGGGAGGGGGGCTCTGCCTATCTCGACCTCTCGGGGCGGCTCATCGGGGTCCAAGTGGGCGCCTTGCCCGAGGTGGACTCCTCCTACGTTCTGCCCGCGCGCGCCGCCCAGCGCATCCGCGACGATCTGCTCTTTTCCGGCGAGGTGACCTTCGGATGGATGGGTTTCGAGGTGCAGGACGCTTCCTCCATCGCCAGCGGCCGGCGCCTGGGGCTGGCGAACGTCGATGGCGGCTCTCCCGCACGGGAGGCAGGTCTGCTCGAGGGCGACATCCTCCTGCGCATCGGTGGCTACGAGGTTCGCGATATCGACGACCTGCGCAATGCGATGTTCTACACCCGTGTCGGGCAGTTCGTCGAGGTCGAGGTGCGGCGCGATGGCGAGATCGAGAGTTTCTCAGTGCGCCTCGCCAAGCGCCCCGACGACGAGCCCCTGCAGTATCTGCGCCCGCTGGGGCGCAACACTGGGCCGATCGCGCCGACTTCCGAGGATGCGGGCGCGGAGCGCGAGGCGAGTCCGCTCCTGCCCAGACCCAGTCTTCTGCCCGAGGGCTCGACGCGTCGCGACGTCCCGGTCAACGGAGGCTGATTCAGCCCTCGAGCGGCTGAAAAAGTTCGTCCCGGTTTCCGCGATCGAACCGCGTGTAGCGGGCCACCGGCAGGACCGCGAGAAACTCCCGTCCATACGGTCGCTGCACGATGCGGCTGTCGAGGACCGTGATCGTGCCGCGGTCCGTCGCGCGGCGGATGAGCCGCCCGATTCCCTGCCGAAACTTGATCAGTGCCTCCGGCACGGTGATGTCCTGAAAGGGGTTGCCCCCGCGGGCCTGGCACCATTCCGCCCGCGCCTCTGCAATCGGGTGGGAGGGGTTCTCGAAGGGCAGGCGGGTGATGATGACCTGTGAGAGCGAGGGGCCCGGCACATCGATCCCCGTCCAGAAGCTCTCGGTCCCGAAGAGAACCCCATGTCCGTCGCGCCGCAACCGATTCGCCAGCTCCTGCCGCGAACCATCGCGCCCCTGTTGGTAGAAGGGGCGGCCTGCCTTGCGCAGGACCGGGCCCGCCCGCTCTGCGCAGGCCGTGAGATCGCCATAGCTCGTGAAAAGGACCAGGCTGCCGCCCCGTACGCGCTCGCAGCAAAACGCGATCATTTCCGCCAGATAGTCGCGGTCGAGTCGGGCCGCCTGCCGCGTCGGCATGGGCGCGTCGGTCGCGACAAACACCCGCACGTTGCGCGCGTAGTCGAAGGGCGAGGCGACCATCTCGGCATGCGCCCCGGTCGCCCCGATCTTTTCCTGAAAGGAGTCCATTCGCGTCCCTTCGGCGAGCGTCGCACTGGTCAGGGTGACACTCGTGCGGCGGCGAAAGAGGTGCTGGCGCAGTGCGTCGGCCACGTCGATCGGAGCTGAGCGCAGGCTCACGATGCTGCGCCGCCGGCCACTCCGCTCGACCCAATAGACCTGTTCCTCGTCCGCTAGCTGGAGGCACTCGCGCAGGCCGTTGAGGTAGCTGCCGACCTCACCCTTGGCCCCGCCCAGTTCGTCCCGCGCGGGTCCGTCCTCCATTCGCCCGACGAGATCGCTCAGGCCCTTGTGCAGCGCCTGCAGCGGGGGCAGCACGGCGTCGTCGATCCAGTCTGGATCGTGGCAGCGCACCTCCTCCCGTTGGGTGAGAAACTTCTCCTCGACGCGGCCGAAAAACGCCTTGGCCTCCTCTCTCGCCGAGCGCACCAGTGCGCGCAGGGCTTCACTTCCGTGGCGCGTGAGCAGTCCCCGCGCTTTCTGGCCCTTGCCCCGCGTCGAATACAGTCGGGCGAGCAGGCGATCGAGTCCATAGGCGCTGATCCGCTGCCCAAAGTGCTCCGCCGCCACCCCCGGCACGCGGTGGGCCTCATCGAGCACGACAAAGTCATCGGGAAAGAGCACGCCCTTCACCTCGCCCCGTGGTTGCATGCCCGCCCCCACGAGGGCGAAGAGGAGCGCGTGGTTCACCACCACGAGATGCGACTTGCGCACCTCCTCGAGGGCGCGGCGGTAAAAGCAGTTGTCGGGCGAACAGTTGCGCTTGTTGCAGGCATGCCCGTCGGCACAGACCCATTCCCAGACTTCATGCAACGGCCCCGGTGAAAGCTCCTGCACGAGCCCCTTCTTCGTCACTTGAGACCACTCCGCGATGCGCTCGAGTTCCCGCATCTGGTCACTCGGAAAGAGTTCCGTCTTGGTTTCGATGGCCTGCGCCAGGCGGGTCCCACAGAGGTAGTTGCTCCGGCCCACGAGAAGGGCGACGCGAAACCTGGCAAAGGGCTGCAGCGCCGGCAGCCGCTGAAAGAGCGTTCGGCAGAGCTCGAGGTCTTTCTGCAGGATCTGCTCCTGCAGCGCGATGGTGTGCGTCGAGACGAGGCAGGGACGCTCCGCGAGCTGGGCCTGCACGAGCCCGGGCAGGAGGTAGGCGAGGCTCTTGCCCACGCCCGTGCCGGCCTCGAAGAGCAGCGCCTCGTTGCCCACCATGGCCTGGGCCACGGCGTAGATGCGGTCGCAATGTTCGGCGGCAAACTTC
>JBKHAU010000045.1:0-10562 GCA_046542725.1 Opitutales bacterium | reverse complement strand
GCGATGATGCCGCGGTAGAGCCGCCCGAGAGCCTCGTAGCCCCCCAGCACAGTGAGGGCGCCATGCTCGATCTGCTGGAGCAGGTCGGGCACGCCGTCCGGGCGGTGGATCTCGACGAGGCGGTTGCGCTGGTCGACAAGCGTGCTGTCGTAGTCTGTCCCAAATTCCTCATACGCGAGGGCGAGGCCGTGCATTGTGCCGGCCTGCGACTCGACCCGCAGGTCGTAGTCGCCGGCATCGTGCCAGCCGCCGCGGTTGAGGCCGGGCACCGGTTCGCCCGGGGCAAAGCGCGTGAGCGTCTCCGGGCCCTGGAGATAACCGTCGAAATGGTTGTGATTCACCGGCGCCATGCGCGCGTCATCGAGGTGGCAGCGCCCGTGCCAGACGCGGTAGCGGTCGTTGACCTGCATGTGGCACATCTGCACGGGAAGAAAATACTCGACCGTCGGCTGCCAGACGTGCCGCTGGTAGATGTCCGACGCGACGAGAAAGGGATGCGAAACCTGCTCCCCGAAGCGCACCTCGTAGAGGCCCGGCTCACGCACCGCGGAGAAGTCGAACTGCAGGTAGTCGTAGCGCAGGAACCGGCCGAAGGACTCCCCCGCACCGGCCGCCACGACGGTGCGGGCGCCGTCCTCCCCGACGCGCAGGACCTCGACCTCCGGTCGCGCCGCGTCGCGCTGGTCGAGCTCGATGATGGCGATCTTTTCCTGCCCCGGGTGGTAGCCGACCTGCGAGACCTGGATGACCGGCTCGCGTCTCCAATCTTCCATGACATGGGGCGTGACGAGCCATTCCACCGCGGCCTGCGTCGCCCCGTCGGGGATCGTCGAGCGCACGACATACCAGCCGTTGTGGTGCTCGCTGCGCCCGTCGAGGAGCTCGAGCGGCCCGCCCGCGCGGGAGCTGATCGTCAGGCGCTGCTCCGCCTCGGCCGGCGCGATGACCAGCTCCCGGCCGACGCCGAGCGGGTCGACCTGATAGGCGCCCTCCGCGTCGTAGCTCCCCGGCCCGTTGGCCTGGCGGGGAAAGCGTCCCGGCACGCCGTCGAGGAGAAACGTTTTCCCAAAGAGAAAGCCGGGGAACAACTCGAGGTTGAAGCCGACCTTGCCGATCCATTCCGCCGGCAGGGGCTCATCGAGATCGACCGCGATGCGAAAGGCGCTTCCCCCCGCCGGCTCCACCCGCACGGTGTAGCTGAACTCGAGATCGGGATAGAGGATGGGGTTGAAGCCCTTGCGATCCCGCGCCTCGTCGGGGAAGGCCATGCGCACGCGGATCTCCCCCGTCGCCGGATCGACCTCCCGCTCGCCGATCTCCTTCGGCACCGGCTGCCACTGGCCCGGGGTCGGCTCGAGCCGCAGGTCGCCATTCGTCGCCACCCGGCGGCCGTGCTGCAGGATGCTCACGCCGGACTGGTGACTCTCCGGATAAAAGTCGTGCGCGAGCATCACGTTGAGCCCCGGCATGGCGAGGTACTCGAGCTCGTTGAGGGCGAGGTCGGCGGCGGTCAGGGACGCGGTCGAGGCCACGATGACCGAACACAGTCCGGCCGCGAAACGACCGAAGCGACGCCCGGCGAAGAGAGAGGGTTTCAGGTGCATGCCGCTCAGGTGGCCTTCTTCAGTTCTTCTTCTTCTGCGATGATGGCTGCTTCCATCTCCTTCTCCGTCTTTGCGTCGATGGCGTAAAAGGAGACCGCGATGGCGGCGAGAACGGTGAAGCCAGCGGGGATGAGGCTCATGATGAGGCGTAGGCCGTGGATCGTGTCGGCGGACTGCTCCACATTAGGCACAAAACCGAAGTAGCCCAGCAGCCAAAGCGAGGTCGCGGGCCCAATCGACCAGCCGATTTTTTGCGAAAACGTGCCCGTCGAGAAGATGAGTCCGGTCGAGCGTTGGCCGAGCTTCCATTGGCCGTAGTCCGCCGTATCCGCGATCATCGACCAGAAGAGCGGCATGAGCGGGCCACTGGCGAAGGAGCTGATCGCCTGATGCACCATGATGAGCGGGATGTTCCGCGGATCGATGAAGTAAAAGAGCGAGATGAAGGCGCCGTTGGCGAGGGTGAGGATAATGAAGGTGCGCTTCTTGCCGCCCATCCAGTCGACCAGCTTCTTCGTGAAGATTACCCCGACGATCTGCACCGCCGTGCTGATCGTGAGGAAGAGACTGCCCCAGTGCTCACTGCCGGAGGCGTACTTGAAGAAATGAATCGTCGCCCCGCCCCGGATCGCGATCCACATGATCGTCAGGACGCTGACCGCGATCATGACGAGCCAGGGACCATTGCGCGCGGCCGCGCCGAGATCCTTGAGGACCGAGGTGTCCTGCGAGGGTGGCGGTTCCACCCGCTCCTTGGTCGAGAAGAAGGTGAACAGAAAGGCCGCCGCCGAGGCCACGGCGAGGACCATGACGGCAAACATGAACCCACGCTGTTCATTGCCCTGGCCAAAGAGCGCCACCATGCCCAGCAGCGAGGCATTTACCACCGAGGTGCCGGCAAAGGCCCCGATGAAACGGAAGGAGGAGAGGATGGTGCGCTGCTCGGACCGTGCCGTCATCACGCCCATGAGGGCCGAATAGGGCACGTTGATGGCGGTGTAGGCCATCGTCAGCAGCGTGTAGGTGATGTAGGCGTAGACCAGCTTGCCCGGGTCACTGAGATCAAAGCTCGTGAAGGTCAGCACCCCGACGACGACCCAAAAGGGCAGCACCCAGAGCAGCCAGGGGCGGAACTTGCCCATGCGCGTGCGCGTGCGGTCCGCCACCATGCCCATGATCGGATCGTTGATCCAGTCCCAGGTCCGGGTCACAAAAATCATCGTGCCCACAGCTGCCGCGGAGATCCCGAAGACATCCGTGTAGAAGTAAGCCAGGAAATTCATGAAGATCCCGAAATACAGGCACGAGGCGAAGTCGCCGGAGGCGTAGCCGATCTTTTCGAGCCAACTGAGCTTGGCGGCAGGGTCTTCCGACCGGCCGGGCGGAACGGTTTTCACGGGAGGGGTGTCGTTGTCGTGGGGCATGGGGAGAGTGGAAAGGGGAACGAATCAGGTATCCGCCGCGGCATCCGCCATCATCCAGCAGGGCAGAGCGTCCGGACGGGACTTCAGCGGCATCGGTCGGGGTAGAACGGGGTTGGCGGTCAAATCGACGATTCTTCGACGGAAGGGATCGCCGCGAAGAGGTTCGCAGGCGCTTTGCGATCGCCAGTCGAGCAAGGGAGATCGCCCAGGTCGAGACTTTGTGCGGCGCGACAGGAGGCTGGAAAGCTACCCGGAACTCTTACAGATGAAATAACGTTTCAGGCGACCCGAAGTGCCTGGTCGCGGCACCCAAAACACCGGATCCCACACTCTTCAGCCTCCGCCAAAGACCTCCTTGGCCTCGTCTACGAGGGAGAGTTCACCGGACTCGAGCATGCCGAGGAGGGCGCAGGGGCCGGGGGGCAGGGGCAGGTCGATGCGGGCGCGGCGGCGGGCGGACTCATGCACGGCGAAGAGCACCTCGGTGGGGCGGAGGGCGCGCGCGCTGTCGAGTTCGGACTCGCGGCCGGCCTCCATGCACTCGAGGACATGGGCGACGGCGCGGTCGATGCCGGTGTCGTCGTGGATCGTCTCGCCGGTGTCGATCGCCTCCCAGTCGCCGTGGCCGTAGCGCCGGAGGCGCAGCCAGGGTTCCTCCTGGAGGATCTCGAGCAGGCCGTCCTCCCCGATGAGGCGCACGAGGCAACCCAGCTCCTCGTGCTGGTGGCCGCACTGGTAGAGCCCGCGCACCCCGTTGGCGAAACGCATCTGGGCGAGACCCTGGCCGGCGTGAAGGTGGCCGAAAACCTGGTTGGCCCCGCGCATGTCGATCTGCCCGAGGACCCATTCGGCGGGCACGTCGTCGTTGAAATAGAACATCATGTCGACGGCGTGGGAGCCGGTGTCGCCGAGGTCGCGCCAGGCCGCCTCGATCCGCTGGAGCGGGCCGATGGCGCCGTCCTCGAGGAGCTCCTTGGCCTTGAGGAGGGGCCGGTTGAAGCGGCGCTGGTGATTGTAGGCGAGCACGATGCCGGCCTTGGCGCAGGCTTCGTGCATGCGCAGGGCCGCATCCCAATGCGTCGCGATCGGCTTCTCGCAAAAAATGAGTTTCGGGCGCACCTCGACGGCGGCGAGCACCGCCTCCTCGTGCAGAGGCGTCCAGAGGCAGATGCTCACGATGTCGGGGCGCACTGCGTGGAGCATTTCGCGGTAATCGCCAAAGACCGGGGCGTCCGGGCCGTGCACCTCGACGAAGGCCTCGGCCTTGGAGACGGTGCGGTTGGCGGCACCGGCGAGGCGGCAGCGTCCGGTCTTCGCAAAGGCCGTCATGTGCCGGTGGCCCATGCCAAATCCGGTCGAGCCGGGAGCGCCGAGGGGATGACCGCAGCCGATCACGCCGACGCTGTAGTTGTCTCGGGGAGAGGGGGTATTCATGGCAAAAATCCTCAGAAAAAAGCCTGCCGATCACCGGCCGGAGCGGGCGAAAACACTAGCCACGCCACACCGCCCCTGCGCAACCTTGAACTCCACCCCTACCCGACGCACGAACGTGCCGCGGAACCGCCCTTGAACACTTCTCCCATGTCAAATCCTCCCTCGCCGACCGTGCGCCGCCTTGTCCGGCGCCTCCTCCCCGCCCTCGCCGGCCTGACCCTCGCCGCGTCCGCCTCCGAGCTGAAATTCGAAGGCCTCGCCCCCACCCCGCCGATGGGCTGGAACTCGTGGAACACCTTCGCCACGAACATCAGCGAGGACCTCATCAAGGGCGTGGCCGACGCCATGATCGCAAACGGCATGCGCGACGCCGGCTACATCTACATCAATCTCGACGACGGCTGGATGGCGATGGAGCGCGACGCCGACGGCAACCTCATGGCCCACCCCGAGCGGTTTCCCAGCGGGATGAAGGCCCTCGCCGACTACCTCCATGAGCGCGGCTTCAAGTTCGGGGTCTACAATTGCGCCGGCACCAAGACCTGCGCGGGCTACCCCGGCTCGATGGGCCACGAGTTTCAGGACGCCCTCAAATACGCCGAATGGGGCGTCGATTACCTCAAATACGACTGGTGCCACACCGGCTCGCGCGACGCCTACGAGGCCTACACCACGATGGGCCGCGCCCTCGTCAAGGCCGGCCGCCCCGTCGTCTTCAGCATCTGCGAGTGGGGCCACAACGAGCCCTGGATCTGGGGCCCGGAAGTCGGCCACCTCTGGCGCACGACCGGCGACATCATCGACTGCTACGACTGCAACCAGCAGTGGTCGATGGGCTGGAAGGTCATTCTCGACCTGCAGATGAGCCTCAACGAAGGCAGCCACGAGGGCCTCGAGGTCCACGCCGGCCCCGACGGCTGGAACGACCCCGACATGATGGAAGTGGGCAACGACGGCCTCACCTACGCCGAGTCCCGCGCCCATTTCAGCTTCTGGTGCCTGCTCGCCGCCCCCCTCATCGCGGGCAACGACGTGCGCGAGATGTCCCCCGCGATCACCGCCCTCCTGACCGACGCCGACGCCATCGCGATCAATCAGGACCCGCTCGGCCAGCAGGGCTACCGCTACTACCAGGATGACAACAAGGAGATCTGGGTCCGCCCCCTCTCCGACGGCGACTGGGCCTTCATCCTGCACAACGCGAGCGACGAGACCCGCACCGTCGAGATCGACTTCTCGCACATGTGGCTCTTCGGCGAAGGTGACTTCAAACTCTACGACATCTGGGAAAAGCGCGTCCTCGGGAAGAAGAGCGAACTGCCCGTCGTCGCCCGCGAACTCGCCCCCCACGACGCCCTCTTCGTGCGCATGCGCGCGCTGGACTGAACGCCCCGCGCTCGCGCCCAAAGTTGTGACCGACGCCCCGTCGGTCCGCGTCCCCCGCTTATCAACAAAGCCCCGCTCCACGAGCGGGGCTTTGTTTTTCGCCCCTGCGCAAAGTAAGCCGCGAACCGCGCCACTGCCGCCCTGCAAGGTGACGAACGGGGTCCGCAGGAGAGGTGAAGACTGTCGCCCCAACTCATACCCACGGGAACGGACCGCACTCTCCCGGGCATCACGGGCATACCCTTGCCGATCATTTAAAACCCGAGCCGGGAGAGACCACCGTCCGCACATTTCGCTCCCGCTCGCCCTCCCCAAACCGCCCTCAAAAACTCCTCCGCTTCCTGCTCCGCATGCCCGCCACTTCCACCATCCTTTCCTTCGCTCGGGACCCTTTCACCGTTCACCGCTTCCAACAACCGTAGCCCCGAAACCAACCCTTTCCACCCAGTTCCGGCAATTCCTCGGTTTGTAATTAACGATTGATGTTGGTGGCCGGTAAACGACCAGTAAAATTTAAATTTTCGGCTTGAAGTGGTCAGCCGGAAACGAGATTGGCGGGTTGCGAAAAGGACTTTTGATTACCTTTTCGAAACGGCAAAACCCAAGAGAAAAAACCAAGATATGAGCAAAAAGTGGTTCGTGTTTACAGTCGCAGCCATGTTGTCCGGTTCGGCGTTCGCCGCAGAAAACGAATCTGGTAGTGTCACCCCAATGCTGGGAAAGGGAACCAAGGTTCTTGAAGGCGCTGGAATCATCAATGTGATGGGAGATGATTTGCAATTTCAACTCGGCTACGGACAGTTCGTCACCGACGGAATCGGAATTGCCGTGGTCGCAGGATTGCGCGACGACGATAGTTACATGAGCACCGAACTGGGAGTTCGCGCCGAGTATAACTTCATTCGCGATTCGGCCTTTGTGCCATTTCTCGACGCCGGCCTTGCCTGGGCCAATGTTGAAGTCGACGATAGCAATCTCGATACCGACGCTGCCGTGTTTTCGGTTGGTGGTGGCGTCAAGTATTTCGTCCGCGACAACGTCGCTCTTGCCTTGAGCGCCAGCTACCTCGCGGCCACGGATGACATCTTCATCGACAGTGATGACCTAGAACTGCAGGCAGACGAGTTCCGCATTCTTTTCAGCATTCGATTTCACTTTAACTAATCGTCCGCCCCTCTGAAAAGCGGCCCATCCCGTCATCCGGGGTGGGCCGCTTTTTTTTGGCTCCGCCGCAAAGTATTGTGGATTCCTGAAACCCTTGGGCCCTCGGGATCTTTCCGTGCCCGAAAGGAAACTGCGAACAGGACACCACCCCAGGTGGCGGCTCATGTTGTCGGCACGCTATTGCAGCAACAGTAAAAACCTCGGGACACGAGACGAGAGGTATTTGTCCTATGCTGGCAGTCGCCGAGATGAGAGAAACGATCTGTATCTATTTCGACGTTCTGCGGTTTTCCGTGCGCAGGTAATCACGAAATTATGCAACCATACAGTCCGGCAATTCCAAGATCCACCTCATGTTAGGAAGTAACGAGAAGAACGAATGACTGGTCTTAGCTGGTGGAGAAGCAAACAAAGCCTAACCAGGCAGCGCCTTCAACTCCATCCAACGCGCGGCGCTGGGTTCTGCACGGCCCGTTTAGCGATCCCGATTTTAGGGAAAGCGATCAAACCATTTCGCTCTCCCAAAACGTGAGCACCGCGAGAGGAGGCACGGCCTTCAGCCGTTCGTCGCGGCCGAGCTCTTCGTGCCCTCTCGTGCCTCTTTGTGGCTAACTTCTCTCCCCTCTCTCCCGCCCTAGCCCGCGAAGTCGACGTGCTCGACGATCTCGAGGCCGTAGCTCTGGAGGGCGACGAGGCGCTTGCGGCTGCTCGTGAGGAGGCGGATCTTACGGAGGCCGAGGTCGGCAAGGATCTGGGCGCCGATGCCGTATTGGCGGAGCTGGCGGTCGGCGGCGGCGAGGGCGCGTTCGCCTTCGCTGCGGGCGGTCGCGGGCTCTTCCATCATGGGTTCGCCGTCGATGTAGACGAAGGCGCCCCGCCCCTCCTCTGCGATCCGGCGCAGGCCGCCTTCGACGGCCGCGAAGCCGTGGCCGCCGCGCGCGCGAAAGACGTCCTGCAGGACGTTCTGTGACTGCACCCGGACGAGGGCCGGCGCAGGGCCGAGTTCGCCCATGACGAGGACGGCGTGGGTCCGCTTGTCGGCGCGAGATTGATACACGTGCAGGGTGAACTCGCCAAATTCGGTGGCGAGCGGGCGGGATTCCACCCGGTCGACGAGGCGCTCGTGCTTATGCCGCCGCTTGATGAGTTGGGCCACGGAAATCATTGGCAGGTTGTGGGCCTGCTTGAAGCGGGCGAGTTCGTCGAGCCGCGCCATCGAACCGTCCTCGTTGAGGATCTCGCAGATCACGGCGCAGGGCTCGAGCCCGGCCATCGTGACGAGGTCGATCGACGCCTCGGTGTGGCCCGCCCGCTCGAGCACGCCGCCGGGTCGCGCGCGCAGCGGAAAGATGTGGCCCGGCTGCACGAGGTCGGACGGCGTGCTGTCGGGGGAGGCAAGGGCGCGCACCGTCAGCGCCCGGTCGTAGGCGCTGATCCCGGTCGTGACGCCGTGGGCGGCATCGACCGAGACGGTGAAGGCGGTGCGAAACGACTCCCGGTTGCTCGGCACCATGTCGTCGATCCCAAGCCGCTTGAGCCGCTGGTCGAGCATCGGCACGCAAATGAGCCCCCGCGCGTGGCGGATCATGAAATTGATGCGCTCCGTCGTCACCTTGCTGGCCGCGAGGACGAGATCGCCTTCGTTCTCCCGACCCTCGTCGTCGGTGACGATGACGAGCTGGCCGTCCGCCAGCGCATCCACCGCGCGCTCAATGGGGTCGAAGACGTCTTCACTCACGGTGCTCATGGCCGCACTGTCGAGCCAAGCCGGTCCACGGTCAACGTTACAGGCAGCGGTCCCATGCGCGCCAAGATTGCCTTTGCCCGCCGGCGCCTGGCGCTTCTCTATTGCGCTATGCCTCACGACCCCGCCCCGACCCGCTACGATGACTCCTCGCTCTACGCCCGCTGCGGGCGCAGCGGGCTCAAACTGCCCCGGGTCTCGCTCGGGCTCTGGCACAACTTCGGTGAGGAAGCCGACCACGAGACCGCGCGCGAGCTGGTCCTGGGGTGCTTCGACCGCGGCATCACGCACTTCGATCTGGCGAACAACTACGGCCCGCCTCCAGGCGCGGCCGAGCGCGCCTTTGGCCGCATGCTGCAGCGCGACCTTCCTGGCTACCGCGACGAACTCATCATCTCGACCAAGGCCGGCTATGGCATGTGGCCGGGGCCCTACGGCGACTTCGGCTCGCGCAAATATCTCCTCGCCAGTCTCGACCAGAGCCTCGCCCGCCTCGGCCTCGACTACGTCGACATCTTCTACCACCACCGCCCCGATCCCGAGACCCCGCTCGAGGAGAGCATGACCGCCCTCGCCGATGCCGTGCGCCAGGGCAAGGCGCTCTATGTCGGCCTCTCGAACTACGGTGCCGAACAGACCCGCGCGGCCGCCACCCTCCTGCGCGAGCTCGGCACGCCCTGCCTCATCCACCAGCCCCGCTACAACCTGCTCGACCGCTGGGTGGAGGACGGCCTGCTCGAGGTCCTGCGCGAAGAGGGCATCGGCTGCATCCCCTTCAGCCCGCTCGCTCAGGGCCTGCTCGCCGGTCGCTACCTCGAGGGTATCCCGAAAGATGCGCGCGCCGCCAGCGACTCGCCCTTTCTCCAGCGCAGCGACATCACGCCCGAGCGCATCGAACAGGTGCGGGGACTCCGGGATCTCGCCGAGGCGCGCGGCCAGAGCCTCGCCCAGATGGCCCTCGCCTGGGTCCTGCGCCGGCCGGTCATCACCACCGTGCTCATCGGGGCCAGCCGCCTCAGCCAGGTGGAGGACAACCTCGGGGCGCTCGCCCGCACCGACTTTTCGGCCGAAGAAGAGCGCACCATCGACGATCTTCTCCGCTCCTGAGACCGAGTCCGCGAGCTCGCCGTTTGACTCGGTGGAAATACGGTTGAGCCGCGCCCGCGACGGACAAAGCTGTCAGGCAACATGGCCGACCTCACCGCCCCTCAATTCGCCGCCCACTTCGACTCGACCAACCTGCGCCTCGACGCCACCGACGCCGACCTGCGCCAGCTCTGCGCCGAGGCGATCGAGCACGGTTTTGCCAGCGTCATGGTCTACCCCACCGCCATCCCGCTCTGCCGCGAGGCGCTCGAAGGCAGCGTGGTGAAGATCGGCACCGTCATCGGCTTTCCCAGCGGCCGCTTCTCGGTCAACGCCAAGGCCGCCGAGATCGAGGTGGCGAAGAAAGCCGGCGTGCATGAGGTCGACATCGTGATGAATTACCCCGCCCTGCGCGAAGGCCACGCCCAATTCGTCGAAGCCGAACTGCGCACCCTCTGCGACATGGCCCGCGAGCGCGGCCTTCTGACCAAGGTCATCGTCGAGACCTGCTACCTGAGCGAGGAGCAGAAGCACACCGCCCTGCGCCTCTGCGAGGCCGCCCGGGCCGACTACATCAAGACCTCGACCGGCTTCGGCGCCGCCGGCGCCCAGGTCGAAGATATCCGCCGCTGGGCCCAGGCCCGCGAGACCGAGATCAAGAACAAGGCCGCCGGCGGGATGAAAAACGCCGCCGATGCCCTCGCCATGATCGAGGCCGGC